>CALXQF010000056.1 GCA_944390505.1 uncultured Clostridia bacterium
AAAATCATCATGAAGCAATTATTTCAAAAGAAACCTTTGAACTAGCACAAAATATACGAAAAAGAAAAGCAAGCTCAAAATCTACATCAGGAACTAGAAAAAGAAATTATGCCTTTTCAGGTTTAATTAGATGTGGCGACTGTGGTTTTGGAGTAAGTGGAATTACAATGAATAGAAAACAAAAGCAGAAAGGATATGAATGTTCGCAGTATAGAACCTATGGAAAGGCAAGATGTAAATGCCATGAAATAAAGGAAAGTGATATAATCATTCATTTAAGAGAATTTCTAAAATTTACTAAAGAAAAATATCAAGATGAGATAAATAAAATAGAGATTGATGTTAAAACTAATAAAGAACAAACCAATAAAGAAAAAATTAAGTTTGAAATTGAAACATTAAAAGTAGAGTATAAAGTGTTATTAAATCAAAAAATAAAAGATTTAGCAGGAAATAACAATGAGTATCAGAAACAGATGATAGAAGCTTCATACAAAGAGTTAGAATTAGAAAAGACGAGTAAAATAGAAAAACTACAAGAAATTTTGCAGAAAGCAGAACAAGATATATCAAAAGAAAAAATAAAAAAATTAAAATCTGCAATGGAATATTTTGAAGAGATTATATCATCAGAAATTCCTAGCAGATATGTTTTAGAAAATATAATTGATATGATATGGATTTATAGTGATAAAACTGTAAAATTTGATTTGAAAGTGGATATTGAAAAATTAATATAAATTAAAACAGACAAATATATAGATGTTTAAAAACAATATATTTGCAAAAGTGTGATAATTTTTACAAAAACACTTGCAGAAGTGTGATAAATTGTTCAAATATATTTGCAAAAGTGTGATTTTAGATGTATAATTAGTATAAAGTAACATATACTAGTTATAGGAGATGATTTTTTTGAAAAGGTTTATTTTAGAAGAATTAGTAAAATGGAAAGAAAGTAAATATAGGAAACCACTAATTTTAAAAGGTGCAAGACAAATTGGAAAAACATATATTTTAAAACAATTTGGAGAAGAAAATTATGAAGGAGTAGCATACTTTAACTTCGATCATGATGAAGACTTATATAACTTATTTAGCAATACCAAAGACCCAAAGAGGATTTTAGAACAATTGTCATTTATATATGGGAAAGCTATAATTCCTGGAAAAACACTAATAGTTTTTGATGAGATTCAAGAATGTCCAAATGCATTAAATAGTTTAAAATATTTTCAAGAAGAAGCAAATGAATATCATATTGCTTGTGCAGGTAGTTTATTAGGAATAAGATTGTCACATACATCTTTTCCAGTGGGCAAGGTAGATTTTTTAAATATGTATCCAATGACATTTACTGAATTTTTAATTGCAGATAATTGTGAAAATTTAGTGGAATATATGAATAGTATAGAAAAAGTAGAAGCAATTCCTGATATATTTTTTAATCAACTGGAAGAAAAGGTAAAAGCTTACTTCATAATTGGGGGTATGCCAGAGGCAGTAAAAATTTGGACAGAAGAAAAAAATATTGAACTAGTCAATAATATTCAAGAAAATATTTTAGAAGCATATGAAAGTGATTTTTCAAAACATACTAACAATAATGAAGCAAACAAAATTTCTTTAATTTGGAACAATATACCTTCACAGCTTGCAAAAGAAAATAAAAAATTTCTTTATCAAACAATTAAAGAAGGCGCAAGAGCAAGAGAATATGAATCAGCTTTAAATTGGTTAAATGATGCTAATCTAATTTATAAAGTATATAATTTAACTAAAACAGATTTTCCTTTAAAAGCATATAATGATTTAAGTGCATTTAAGATTTTTATTAACGATATAGGATTGCTTAGAAGAATGTCTAATTTAGATAGCAGAATAGTTGCAGAAGGTGACAGACTATTTGAAGAATTTAAAGGGGCATTTACGGAGAATTTTGTACTAAATATGTTATGCAGTACATTTAATATAGTTCCAAATTATTATACATTTGATAGGCATGAGATTGATTTTATTATTCAGTTTAAAAACAAAATCATTCCTATAGAAGTAAAATCAAATAAAACAACTAATAATATTAGCTTAACAAGATATAATGAAAAAAATAATAATGAATTATCAATAAGATTTTCTATGAACAACTTGGCTAGAGATGGCAAAATATTGAATATTCCATTATTTTTAATAGAATATTTAAATAAATTTATATAATGAATTTTTAAAACTGTAAAATTTGATTTGAAAGTAGATATTGAAAAACTAATATAACCATCCCCACATTTAGAGATTTTACCCCCGTATGTACAACAGAAATTATTGCATTTTCAAGGGCAAATCCTTATTTTGAAAGATTAAATACTTGTTTAATTGGATTAAGCGTAGACAGTAATAGCTCCCACCTTGCATGGTTATATGATATTTATTGTAAAACAGGAATCAAAGTACCTTTTCCAATCATTGCAGATAGAAATGCAGAAATTGCAAGAAAATATGGAATGATTTCAAGTGATGTTAGCAATACAGAAACTGTTCGAAATGTGTTTATTATAGATGACAAAGGAGTTGTAAGACTTATCTTGGTATATCCAATGAATGTAGGAAGATGTATACCAGAAATTTTAAGAGCATTAACTGCACTGCAAGTAGCAGATAGTAATGAAGCATCTACTCCAGCCAATTGGGTGCCATGTGAACCAGTTATTTTACCACCCCCACAAACTTTTATGGCTCTACAAGAAAGAATGACAGAAATTCAAAAACAAAGAAATGGAATGAATTGGTATTTATCATTTAAAAATCCAGCGAATTGTGAAAACTGTATAGAAGAAAAGAGACAGTAGAGGTGGCAGAAGTGAATAAAATTGTATTCCACACTGCTGAAAAGGAATTATATTATAATGGGGAAGTGATTGTAAAATATTCTATTGAGTATCCTGAAATAATTTCATCTCCATATGAAATCGGCTCTCAAATATTTAATTACTATAATAGAAAATTGGCGTTACAATTAAAGCAATTTGCTGAGGGAGAATTTTATAACCAAGCAAAAGAAACTTATGAATATAATCAATCAAATGGTTATCCAATCATGGTATATGAGTTAGTTAGAGAATGTAACATTACATATAACAATCAAAAATTAGTAAGTTTATATTGTGATGAATACACCTTTGCTGGCGGAGCACACGGAAACACATTAAGAAAATCGCAAACTTGGGATCTGTCATATGACATTGCACCATATTCTAGTGGTATTATGACCTTTTTATTAAAAAAATAATTTGAAAATAAAATGATAAAATCAAAAAAAATAGCCATACTAATATTGAAATTTATTTGAAGGAGGCTATTTTTTATGGAAAAAAATCAAAAAATTAATTGTACAGTGACAAGCTGTAAATATAATAACAAAGGATATCAACAATGCACATTAGATCAAATTATTGTAACACCAATTGTAGGTTGTGAAACAAAACAACCAGATGAGTCTATGTGCAGCAGTTATAAACACGAAAATTAAGAGAGGAGCACAATCTCCTCTCTTATAATGGAATCAATTAAGACTTATTGAAATTTTGTGGGTAAAGTTTTAACAAGATGATATGGGCTTACACGGAAGAAGTAGTCCCTACTAGCAATTCCGATTTCCTTTGCTTTTACTTCTTTTAGAAGCCTCTTAGCAAAAGTTTCTTTTGTTGATGGGTCTCCATGATTAACAATCAACATGTTAATATGACTGAATTGTTGTAAAAAGCTAATTAGTTCATCTGCTTTTGCATGTGCGGAAAATTCGGAAGTATACTTTACTTCTGCTTGTTTTTCAACCAATAAACCGCCAACTTTTACAACCTCACCAATGGGAGTAGTTGCTAGACGATTGCCGAGAGTACCTTCAGCGGTATATCCTGTAAAATGAATCAAAGATTTTGGACTCTTAATAAAGGTAGGAATATAAATTTGAGCAGGTCCATATGAACCCATACCAGAGGTCGTTACAATAATTTTTACATTTTCATCTTGAAGAGCATCATTTCTGTTTTCAGAACTAACAAAGGTAAGATTTTCTGGCAAAAAGTCAATCATATCCTCTTTAATTTCTAATTGATTTTTTAGGTAGAGTGCTGTATAACGATTAGCAAGTTTCCCATCAAAATAAATTGGAATATTAGTATCTAACTTATTCTGTAGTTGAAGCTTTTTTAAGAAATATAGAATTTCTTGTGAACGCCCCAAAGAAAACACGGGAATAACAATAGTTCCATTTTTGGAAAGATATTGAAGCAAGTTTTCCTCGAAACAAGGTTGCACTTGAGTAGAATCCATCGTGCCATAGGTACTTTCTTGCATAATGGTAATAGGCATTTGGAGTACCCTGTCTGGAAGGGGTGGAACATCGAAAAAGTAGTTTTTGTTATTATAATCTCCAGTAAAAAGAAGATTAATATTTTCCTGTCCTGAATAGGAAATTTCTACTAAAATCAATGCAGATCCTATAAGATGACCATTTTTGAAAAATGTTACTTTAATATTGGGAGTAATACAAATACTTTCATTGTATGGAATTCCAACTACTTTAGACAATACTTGTTGTACATTGTAATCATCATACAGGGGAGACATACCATTTCTTTTTGATACATCCTTTAGAACTTTACAACTATCATATAGTGCTAAAGGAATCAGCTTTGCCGTATCATTGGTGGTATAAATCTTACCTGTAAATCCATTTTTGGTCATTAATGGTAATCTTCCAACATGGTCTACATGGTTATGCGTAATAAGTGCAAATTCAATCGATTCTTCTTTGAAGGGAAAATCTTTGTTATAATCTTGTTCTTCGTTTTGACCTTGAAACAGTCCACAGTCTACAATGAACCGGGAATAGGAGCAATCTGGAAATTTAACAATGCATAAATGGCATGAACCAGTTACAAGGAAAATTTAGAAAAATAAATTTTAGATATTGACATTTAAAGGTTAAGTTGAAATAGGTTGTAAAAATTATTAAGTTTTGAATTTGCCTTGACATTTGTATGAGATAGAAATAAAATGGGTATAATAAATCAAAGGAGGAATGAGAATATGCCATTAGTAACAACAAAAGACATGTTTGAAAAATCAATGAAAGAACATTTTGCAATAGGAGCTTTTAATGTAAATAATATGGAAATTATACAAGGAATTGTAGATGCTGCAAATGAAGAAAAATCACCAGTAATTTTGCAAGCTTCTTCTAGTGCAATTAAATATGCAAGAATAGGATATTTAAGAAAAATGATAGAAGCAGCATTAGAAGAATATGACATTCCGATTGCTTTACATTTAGATCATGGACCAGATTTCGAAACTTGCAAAATGTGTATTGATAATGGTTTTTCATTGGTTATGATAGATGGTTCAAAATATGATTTTGAAGAAAATATTGCATTAACCAAGCAAGTAGTAGATTATGCACATAGTAAAGGAGTAGTAGTAGAAGCTGAACTTGGAAAATTAGCAGGCATAGAAGATGATGTTAATGTAGCAGCATCAGATGTTATGTATACAGATCCAGACCAAGCAAAAGAATTTGTAGAAAGAACAGGATGTGATTCATTAGCAATTGCAATTGGAACAAGCCATGGTGCATATAAATTTAAAGGAGAAGCTAAATTAAGATTTGATATATTACAAAAAGTAAAAGAAAAATTACCACATACTCCAATTGTATTACATGGTGCATCTACGGTTATACCAGAGCTAGTAGAAATGTGTAATCAATATGGTGGAAATATTCCAGGAGCAAAAGGTGTGCCAGATGAAATGTTACATGAGGCAAGTATTTCTGGAGTTTCCAAAATCAATGTAGATACAGATTTACGCTTAGCAATGACAGCAGCTATTAGAAAAGTTTTTGCAGAATCACCAGAAGCATTTGACCCAAGAAAATACATGACACCTGCAAGAGATTTAATTAAACAAACTGTACAACATAAGATGAGGGACGTGTTTGGGTCTAGTAATAAAATATTATAGTTTTTAATTCTTACCTAGCTCCCTTCTAATGCGGAGCTGGGCTTCTTTTTTTGCAATATCTTCGCGTTTATCATATAATTTTTTACCTTTTCCAATTCCTAATTCTACTTTGACAAAATTTCCTGAAAAATATAAACTCATAGGAACTAAAGTATAGCCTTGTTGTTTGATTAATCCGACTAATTTATTAATTTCTCTTTTGTTTAACAATAATTTTCGATCTCGTAAAGGGTCTTTATTAAAAATATTACCATGTTCATAAGGACTGATATGCATACTATAAATATATGCTTCACCATTTTTAATACTTGCATAACTATCTTTTAAATTTACTTTCCTATTACGAATAGACTTAATTTCAGTACCAGTTAATACAATTCCAGCTTCTAAAGTATCAGCTATTGTATAATTATGTTTTGCAACAGGATTAGTCGCAATTATTTTTTTTGCCATATGTAAAACCTCACTAATTTTTATTTTTAAAACATTATAAAAGATATATATTATAATATAAGCGTATAGTTACTATAAAAATTATAGCTAATGATATATAAAATATTATAACATGTGTGTCAAGAAAATAACACACATGCTACACAATTTTCAAAGTTCTTTATTATTGATTGTCATCATCGTCATCATCATTATTGTAAGTTATCACATTATTATTTTGCTTTGCGTAATACATTACTAAACCAACAATTACGATACCAACAATTGCAACAATTAACCATGTCCATACGCTGTTAGAAACATTACCAAATAAGTTATTTCCAGTGTTTGCAGATGTTCTAGTAGCAGTATAACCACCTTGGTTTGTAGTACTAACATTACTACGATTGTTATTATTAGTAGTATCCATAGTATTATCTACTCCGTTTTTTACACCATTTGTTACGTTTTGTACAGTATTGCCAACTGTATTCATTCCATCTCTTACACCATTAACAGCACTTCTTCCAGCGTCTTCCATCGCATTTTCGACACCGCCAACAGCATTTCTAACACCATTTACCATGTTATCCATTCCGTTAGCAGCAAATACACTAGAAATCATAAAAAATGAAAAAACAGCTAATAAAATAGTTGCAACAAAGAATTTCTTTTTCATATGATAAGATCCTCCTTTTTTAAAATTGCTCATTATTATTATTCATTTTTTAAAATAAAATATGCAGATAAAAAGTGGAAAAAAATGAAAAAATGTCAAAAAAAAAGAAGGCCTCATCAGCCTTAATCAATTATCCTTTTAATCGAATAATAATTGCAATAGCAAGTAAAATTAATATAACACCTACTGTAATTAATAGAATATTGATAATATTTGTAACGCCTAAACCTGATTCAGCAGAAGTAGTAATTCCACCAGGTTGCAAAGTTTCTGCATTTACATTAGTAAAAGGATCTTCTACATTTGTAATACTTCCGTCATCTACTGTATTAGAATCATCTTGCACACTATTTTCTGTCGATTGATTAGTATCTTCATTTACTGGATTTTGTGTGTTTTCATCATTTGCAGTTATATTTTCATCTGCTGGTTCACCAGCAGTATTTGTGTCTGTTCCTGGTAAATTTAAATTGATATCAGTTGCATAAACAAAGTTTACACAAAGACAAAAAATAAAAAGAAAAATAGTCAATATTTTAATTAATTTTTTTGACATATAGCATGTAACCTCCTTGTAACAAACATATTGTTGTTCTTTTTCCGATAGTATGATATAATCATACACAAATAATGATAAAAAGTCTAGATATTTTTGTGAATTTTTTGAAAATTTTAAATGATGAATATAATTTCATTTCATATTTGACGAAAAAATATCTGAGTTATATTAATAAAAGGGGTAGTATTGATACTGTATTGTTTTTTTTAGCTTATCT
>CALXQF010000057.1 GCA_944390505.1 uncultured Clostridia bacterium
ACTACTCTTTTATTAGATGCACTATTATCATGCACTGTAAATTTATTTAAATCATAATTGTACATTGCATCATACACCGCCATTTTTGTAGCAGCATAAGCTTCTTTCATATTTTCACACCCTAATTGCTCTGGTGTTTTAAAAGGATAGCCATTGACAATTGCTCTCCATATTTTTTGATTACTTAATAATTGATTGATATTAACTGAATATTGGTGCTCTTCTGTCACTCCTGGTCTTCCTTTATTAACACAATAAGCTGGATACTCTACTCCGTCTTTTTGATAAACAATTACTTCTACTCCTATTCCTATTTTGTCATAGTTAAAAAGGACTACTTCTCCTTTAGAATAAAGATCTGCTTTAGTAATAGGAAGACTGGCTGCTTTTACATGATTTTCTCCTATGTGTGTAAAATTGATGAAAATTACTAGTAACATCATCAATAAAAAGATTATTTTTCTTGATTTTTGCATATTTGATTTCTCCTTATTTCATATATTTAAATTTTGTTAGGTTCTGTCTAAAACCTTTTACTAATTTCAATATTTTATAGTATTTTTATCTATTATTTTGTTGATAAATAAATACTTTTATAACTTAAACTTCATAACTTGCAACTTCAATTGCTTGTACGCATCTTCTGTATTCTCTTCTGTCTTCTACACATGTAATAAGTGTCATACGATTATCTTGTGTTGCTTCTAGATAGCTCCAATCTGTTTCTTCTATAATTTTATTGACCTGTACTTTATATACTCTTTTTCCATTTGTTGTATAATAAATAATTTCATCACCAATTTGTAGATTTTTTAATTTTGCAAAAAAATTACATAAGTATCCTCTATTATGCCCTGCTAATCCTACATTTCCATTCCATTTGCTTGTTTGTGAAAAATGTCCTACTGCTTCTAGTAAAGTATCATAATCTGTCCCTTCTCGAACATGTACATTTAAATTAATACTCGGAATTTCAATTCTCCATGTGCTACTCTGATTTTCTCTAACAATAGTTCTTTGCGTTGTTGTATTCGTGGTATTTTGTTCTTCCTTTTCCATCGTTTGTGGTTGTGTGATTTCTTCTTTTTCACATAAAGAAGCATGTGTCATTAAATGGTTTGCACTTTCATTTTGTATAGGAATTGTTTTGGAATACACTTGATAAGGTAAAAATAAGGATTGTTTTTGATAAAAGTCAAGAGAAACAAAAAATAGAAAAAAGAAATGTAAAATGAAAAAAATAAATAGAGTGGCTACTAGTGTGATAAAATCTAAATTTCTTTTTGTGTAACTAATCACATAACATACACCTGCCTTTTGTATTTCATTATTTTATTCATCGGCTATAATAGGATCAATTTATTGTTAGCATATACAACACCTACCTTTTTATAAAATTGTTCATTTTAATAGAATTTGTTCTGGAATAATTTTAGAATAAAACATGAAATAAAATAGATTCCTGATTAAAAAATTCTAGACTTAAAAAATTGCAACTTTTTAAACTACCAATATTTTACAATAGTTTTCTTGTTTTGTAAAGCATTTTCGTTTGACAAAAATCGACAATATCCTACCGAATCCTATTTTTGAGATAAAAATACAATTAAAAAAGAGTATCCCAAAATTATTTTTTGATATCATAATTTTACAGGACACTCTTAAAGAGTAATTATCTTTATAACATTTATGGGGTTTTTATGATTTTAACTAACTATTTTAGGTACGTATAGGCATCACTCTCACTTTCTTTTTTGATTTTATTTATTATAAATTAATTTATAAATTTTCCAATTAATTAATAGCATTCCTCCTTTACTTTTTCGCTTTATGCTATTTGTTTTGTATTCATTTACTAATATCTCCTCCTCTCTTTTAGTATAGCCTTATTTTATCCTGAACTTATGTCTTTTTTGTGAATGAAGTTTGAAGTATTAGTAAATGTTTTCTTAAGAAAATATTATTTTTCCTTTTCAATAGATTCATATAAATTAATATCAAAATAGAACTCCACACCGTCTTCTTTATTTGTTACGCCATATTCATTTTGATAATTGTTTTGAATTGCTTTCACAAGTGCTAAACCTATTCCACTACCACTTTGTTCACGGTTACGAGAACTATCCACTTTATAAAATCTTCCCCATATTCTTTCTAAATCTTCTTCTTTGATTTGCTTTCCTGTATTAAATACATAAACTCTCATTTTTTGATTTTTTTGTTCTAGTCTGATTTGGATTTGCTTTTTACTTTCTACAAGTTCAGCATGCTTGATAGCATTTGTAAAGTAGTTTGTAACAACTTGTTCAATATAAAAATCGTCTGCATATACATAAACAGGTTCATTTTTCTCAAAAACGACTTCTATGTTATTTTCTTCTAACATGACATTACATTTTCTGATAACTTCTTTGATTAATTCTATTAAATCGAATTTATCATCATTAAATTCTCTTTTTCCATATTCTAGTTTCATTAACTCTAGTAATTGTTTTACTAAACGATCCATTTTATTTGATTCATCTAAAATTACTTCTGCATAAAATTTTCTAGATTCTTCATCAGAGTTCACATTTTCTACTAATCCTTCTGCATATCCTTGTATTAAAGCAATTGGTGTTTTTAATTCATGAGATACATCTGAAATAAATTGTTTTCTCATCTCATCTATTTTGGATTTTTCTTCAATATCTTTTTCTAGTTCTATATTATTGTCTCTTAATTGTTTAATAGTAGACTCTAGCTTATCTGACATGGTATTAATATTTTTTCCTAGTTCATTAATTTCGTCATCTGAATCTGTAATACGATATTTCTTACTGAAATCTAATTTTGCCATTTGGTTGGTAATATCATTTAATTGTACAATAGGTTCTGTAAATTTACGGGAAATAAATGACGCTACAAAAGCTGCCGCAAAAATAGTAAGCATTCCAATTAGAATTAATACATTATTAGAAATACGTACACTTTCTTCTATTGGAGCAATTGGTATTCTAATATATAAGTTATAGTCATTTACTAATTTTCCAGTTAATAAGACATAGTTTAAATTATTAGTAGTATCTGTTACTCTTCTAATTTTCATATTTTCGTCTGAATAGATAATATTGGTGTTATTATTTTTTTCCGCTTGCATAATATCAGTTACTCTATCTAAACTATCTAAAAAGTCCTTATCTGTTGAAAAAGCAATTAGATTAGTGTCTGTTTGAATTAAAATATCAAAATTATTTTTATAAGATATTTTTTTCAGTTCTTCCTCTAAGTTAACTGTTAAACTTGGTGCTGTATAATAATCATTAATCATCGTATAAACTTCTTTAATCGTGTTTGTCTTACTATACATATAAAAATTTCCTAACACCAAGCTATTGATAACAACTAAACAAATAACCAAAAACATAATAACAATACAAAGTACAATAAAAAGTCTAAATCTAACTGATTTTATTTTTTCTTTTAATTTTTCCATAATTCCTCACTCATTTTACTTCAAACTTGTATCCTACGCCTCTCATTGTTTCAATGTATTTTCCTTTTTTTCCGAGTTTATGTCTAATTTTTTTAATATGACTATCAATCGTTCTAGAATCTCCATAATAATCATAGTTCCATACATTGTTCAAAATTTTATCTCTTGATAATGCAATATTTTCATTATCTACTAAATATTTTAATAGTTCATATTCACGTAGGCTCATTTCTATTTGTTTTCCATCTACTTTTACTGTTCTTCCATCTGGGTCTATAGTAATTCCACCATAATCCTTTACTTCTGTTTTATCTCCCATTGTTCTTTTTAATATTGCTTCTACTCTTGCAACTAATATTTTAGGGCTAAATGGTTTTGATATATATTCATCTACACCTAATTCAAATCCAAATAATTCGTCTTGTTCTTCTCCTCTAGCAGTCAGCATCATAATAGGAACTTTAGATGTCTGTCTAATTTGACGTAACACTGACCACCCATCTAGCTTTGGCATCATTACATCTAATAATATTAATTGAATATTATTTTGATTTTCTTTAAAAACATTGAGTGCTTCTTCTCCATCTCCTGCTTCTAAAATTGCATATCCCTTTTGAGATAAAAAATCTTTGATTAGCTTTCTCATTCTTGATTCATCATCTACTACTAAAATAGTAATATCATTCATAATAGTTCCTCCATTATTTTAAATATTGATTATAATGTTAGATATGTATATTCATTTTCGTATTTACATAACTTTCCAACATATTATATATTATACTTAAGGTTTATGTCTATATTGTGAACAAATTTATGTAAAAAATTGAATTTTGAAATAAATGTTAAGTGTTTTTTATATCTATTGAAGTACAATAGTACCCCCGTCCAGTTGGACGGGGGTATGATATAGGGATTTCTTGTTACATCGGGAACCACAACTCCAAATAAACGACGTCCTCACTTACCTGTTTTCTAATTAGCCCCACACCTTCAATAGGTGATTGAGTTACATTCCAAAACATTTGAGGCTCATAGGTTTCAGAGGTAAATGCTCTCTTAACTCCTTTCTCATCATTCTCGAACCGGTATAAAACTGTACCTTCACCTTTGTTAAGTTCGATCCTGATTTTGATAACAGCTGCACTGTTTTTGAGTCTTAGCAGTTTACTTTGAAATAGAAAAGCAACTTCTACCCAAAAGAGCTCGCACTTTCTATCCCAAACCGCTTTGAAGTCTTCATTTTTCCAGCCAGTGTAATAACTGATTTCTCGCTTAAGGCCATAAATGTCTTTCAGCATATTTCCGAACGGATAGGTTTCTTTTTGCACTTCGTTCATTGGAATCATCCTTTCTGTCTATTTATCCTATATCCGGTACATTTGGTACAACTATTATTATATCATACTTTTCCAATATTTTCAAGTCACACAATGTATTTTATTACATTTTTTGGAAAATATTTTCTCATTAAATCTCTTAAAAAAATCTCTGCTTCTTCTTTTATTTCTTTTCGATACGTATATTTTCCTTTTCCTCTTCCTGTCATAATATCTTGATTATATAAATCGACTAATTTTGGAAAAGCTTCGCTATTAATCATTCTGTGTACATAACTATAAGTCATAAAAATAATTTCAAAAAATACATCTCTTTTCACTTCTTGCGATAAATTTTCAGCCAAATATTGAACTAACTCTGTATATTGTTCTTTCCATTTTTCTACTAAAATAACTGGTGCTATTAAAATTCCTATTTTATAGCCTGCTTGTTTTAATTTATTAATTGCTTTTACTCTATTTGCCAGAGGAGAAGTCCCTATCTCTATAGTTCGAATAATTTCTTTTGGATTCACACTCATTCGAATAATAATCTTTCCTTGATGGTCAAGAGGCAATAATGGTTCTACCATATCAAATTTAGTGGGAAAGGTCACTAATCCTTTTGAATTTGTCTTAAAATTTTCTATGGTCCATTCTAAATTTCCTGTAATTGAATTTTCTAAGATTAGATCACTATTACTTCCTATTTCAAATGTGAAATCCTTTTCTGATTGATTTGCTACTTTTTTTATTTTTTCTAGCATTTGTTCCCTATTCACAAATAATCTTAAATAAGCACATTTATTATAATTGCATACCAAATAGCAATACAAACACATTGCTGTGCATCCAGAAGAAGTATATGGCACTAGAAAATCAGAAGTTTTGTGATTGGGAACAAAGTTATGCGTTTTTCTAATGCCAATAATCAAATTTTGTTTCATATTAATAAATTCGCTATTTTGCTTTTTTCTCATTTCTTCTATATTATTATGATTTTCTATTTCATAACATGGAATATTTTGACTACGATAATTTGCTAGTAACTTTTTTCCTAATTCATAATTTTCACTTTCTTTTTCATAATAAATTGCTTTAGGCAAGAACATATTGATGTCTCCTTTCTCAATATATTCTTGCCTATTTTTTTCGTATTATTCTTTATTTTCTGAAATATGTTGTATATAGATATCTTGTGTCGGATTAGCAAGCCTAATTCCCTCTGTCTCTATAATATTTAACACCATCTCATTGACATTTGTTCTAAATTTTAAAAAATCATCATATGTAATAATTGGTGTATACATTGCTACTGTAATATTAATACCGTCTGTTAAAATACTATTACATTCTACTTGTATACTATCTTTCATCACATCTTTATCATGGCTTAATGCAAATCTCATTCTTTTCATGATTTTTTCTACCGTTTCTGTATTTGTATTGAGTGGTAATTTTAAATTAAAACTATATCTTCGTTTTTCCATTTTTGCAAAATTGATAATAGATTCTTCTGCTAATTTTGAATTTTGAATGGTTACAATTGTATCTTCTGATGTTTTAATTCTAGTACTTCTAAAAGTAATATCTACTACTGCTCCCTCATATTCTTTTGTTTTAATCCAATCACCAATCACAAATGGCTTATCTAAAAGTAATGCTGCTCCTCCAAATATATTTTCTGCAAAATCTTGTGCAGCAAGTGCAATTACAACGCTTCCTAGTCCTAATCCTGCTATTAGTCCATTTAAATTAATATTGAATTCTGCTAATATTAAAATTCCAGCACCTATATAAACAATAGCTTTAGACAACTTACTAAGAAAATTAACTAAAGTTTGGTTTCCTCCAACTTTACTGCTTTTTTCTACCTTTTGCATTAAAATAGAATTTGGTGCAAAAATATTTGCAATTCCCTTTGCAGTTAAACAAATCAACGCAATTTTTAAAATTTTATAAATCACCTGCATTACATCATTTGGTAAATTTAATATCAAAATTCCTAAATAAATACCTAATAAAATAAATCCTGCTTTTAAAGGATGATAAAAGGCATTTTCCTTAATTTTCTTTTTGTCTTTTTCCTTCCACTTAAAAATTTTAATAACCAAATAAGAAAGAAAGGAACTTAACAAGCAAAATACAATAACAATTACAAACGCAATTAAAATATCGATGATTTTTTCTTGTGTCATATTTTGAAAAAATTGAATCATACTATTAATTTGTTCCATTGATTTCTCCTTTTCTTTGAGCAATAAGAGCTTTAATCAAAATTCCTTGCTCTGTAAACATTTTTTCATGTTCTGTTTCAATATTCTCCCAAAAGCTTTGCTCTTCTCTTAGATTTCTTGTTAATTTTTCAATTTTAAAACCACTCTGCTCAAAATAATGAATGCTTTCTTCAAATAAATTAGCATTATCTGTTTTAAAATAAATTTTTCCTTCTGGTTTTAAAAACATTTTATAATGTTCTAGTTGTTTTGGATAAGTTAATCTTTTTTTGTGATGTTTTCCTCTTGGCCATGGATTACAAAAATTAATATAAATTCCATCTGCTACATCATATTCATTTAATATTAAAAAAATACGTTCAATATCAAAACGAGTTAATATCACATTATCAATTGACTTATTTGCCTCTTTATAAACTTGTTCTATTTTTCTTTTTGCCAACCCAAGCATGGGGTCAACAAGGTCAATTGCTAGATAATTATTTTCTGGGTGTCTTACTGCCATTTGTGCAATAAAACTACCTTTGCCACATCCTAATTCCACAAAAAATGGTGCATTTGGATTTTGATATTCTTTTTTCCATTTTCCAATTAATTCTTCTGGATGTTCTCTATAAAACCTACTTTCCTCTAATTCTTTTCTTGCCCATGGCTTATATCGAATTCGCATATTTCTCCTTTTACTCTTTATATTATCTTTTATCTCTTCTGCATTTTGCACTTTTATTTTATCATAAATTTTATGAGTATACAATATGTGTCATACTTTGTCGACATTTTTTCAAAAGAATTTATTTGTAAACATTGTTATTTTTTTTGTTTTATTATACAATAG
>CALXQF010000058.1 GCA_944390505.1 uncultured Clostridia bacterium
ACTTAACATTATTATACAAGGAGGAAAAAATGAGAAAATATTTTGGAACAGATGGTATTAGAAGAATTGCAAATACAGAACTTTCACCAAATTTGGTATATCGTGTAGCAAAAGCTGGAGCATATGCTTTAGCAAAACATACTGACCATGTACCAACTATTTTAATAGGAAGAGATACTAGAATCTCAGGAACATTAATAGAAAGTGCAATGACAGCCGGTTTTTTAAGTTATGGGGCTAATGTAAAAAGTTTAGGTGTTATTCCAACTCCAGCAGTAGCATATTTAACTAAAAAATTAAAAGCAGATGCAGGAGTTGTTATTTCAGCTTCACACAATACATATGAATTTAATGGTGTGAAATATTTTAGTAACAAAGGAATGAAAATTCCAGATGACTTAGAAGAAGAAATAGAAGAAATGATGGACTCCAATAAATTAAATGATTTGACAGCAGTAGGAGATAAAATTGGCATAGCGGAAGTAAGACCAGATTTGTTAGATGAATATGTATATTTCTTTAGAAAAAACTTTGAAGAAGAATTTGAAAACTTTGATAGTAGTGATTTTGTAGTTGCAATTGATACAGCCAATGGTGCTACATCTGTAGTAGCAGATAAAGTTTTTACTGCATTGGGAATTAAACATTATATTATGAATAATACACCAAATGGTGTAAATATTAACGAAAATTGTGGATCTACTCATTTGGATATGTTAAAGAAATATGTAATAGAAAACCATTGTAATTTAGGAATAGCTTATGATGGAGATGGAGACAGATGCTTAGCAGTTGATGAAAATGGAAATGAAATTGATGGAGACAAATTACTAGCTATTATTTCTAACTACATGAAAGAAAAAGGAACATTAAAGAAAGATACTGTTGTTGCAACAGTTATGAGTAACTTGGGGTTAAAAAAATATGCAACAGCAAATGGCATACAATTTGTAGAAACAAAGGTCGGAGACAGATATGTATTAGAAGAAATGTTAAAAAACGGATACAATTTAGGAGGGGAGCAATCAGGACATATTATCTTTTTAGATTACAACCCAACTGGAGATGGCATATTAACATCTTTAATGTTAATAAAAGTAATGTTAGAAAAGCAGAAAAAAGCATCTGAATTATGCAGGATTATTAGTATTTATCCACAAGTATTAATTAATGCAAAAGTGGCAAGTGATAAAAAAGGATTATATAAAGAAGATGCAGAAATACAAAATGAAATTGAAAAATTAGAAAAGGAATTCTCTGGAAATGGAAGAGTATTAATTAGACCATCTGGAACAGAACCGCTAGTACGTGTAATGATAGAAGGAGAAGACCAAAAGTATATCCATCAAAAAGCAGAAGAGTTAGCAAAATTAATTGAAGAAAAATTAAGCTAATATATTTACTAAAAATAATTTTATTTGTATAATAGAAAAAGAAAAACAAAGGAGGAAGTCAAAATGCCAATTATTAATTTTACAAATCCACTTGCTATATTAATAGCTCTTATCTTATTTGTATTGGTATTATATTTAGGAAAGGAAACAAAAAAATCTTGGATTGTAGGAATCATGCTATTTGTTTTTATAGGTCTCTTAGTAGGTCATACAATAGAATTCGCAACGATTGCTAACAAGAGTACTGAAATTTATAAAGGTATTGTAATATCTGCAACTTTTGATTTAATATTTGTATTTTTATCTTTTATTTCTTATTTATGGATTGATGCAATTGAAGCAAAGGAAAGAAAGAAAAAGAGTATTGATGATAGCCTAAATTGGTTTTGGAATAAAGTATAAAAAGTTAAAAAATAGAAAACAATTACTTTGTCAATGAAAGAGTAATTGTTTTTCATAAGGAAGGAATGAAAAACATGGCAGAAAAATTTTATATTACAACCCCCATTTATTATCCTAGTGGGAAATTTCACATAGGAACAGCTTATACTACAGCTTTAGCAAATACCATAAAAAAATATAAAAAAGCAAGAGGATATGAAACTTATCTTCTTACCGGCATGGACGAGCATGGACAAAAAATAGAGCAAGTAGCTCAAAAAAATGGAAAGACTCCACAAGAACATGTAGATGAAATGGCTGAGGCTGCACAAAAGTTATGGGAGTTAATGGAAATTGAAAATGATGATTTTATTCGTACTACACAGCCAAGGCATGAAAGAGTTGTAGCAGAAATTTTTGACAGACTAATGGAACAAGGAGATATTTATAAATCAGAATATGAGGGCTGGTATTGTATGCCTTGTGAAACCTATTTTACAGAAACGCAACTAGTGGATGGAAAATGCCCAGATTGTGGTCGTGAAGTCAAAAAAATGAAAGAAGAAGCATACTTTTTCAATATGAAAAAATATGCAGGTAGGCTTATTCAATTTTATAATGACAACCCTAACTTCATTTTACCAGAATCTAGAAAAAACGAATTATTTAATAATTTCTTAAAACCAGGATTAGAAGATTTATGTGTGAGTCGTACTAGTTTTGATTGGGGAGTTAAAGTAAAAAAGGATCCAAAACACGTGGTGTATGTTTGGCTAGATGCCTTAACAAACTATATTACTGCATTAGGATATTTATCAGATGATGATAGTTTAATGAAAAAATATTGGCCAGCAGATTTACATATTGTTGGCAAAGACATTATTCGTTTTCATGGTATTTATTGGCCAATTTTCTTAATGGCACTTGATTTACCGCTTCCAAAGCAAATTTATGCACATGGATTTATTATGATGAAAGATGGTAAAATGTCAAAATCAAAAGGAAATGTGATTTATCCAGAACCATTAATTGAGCGTTATGGTTTAGATGCTTTTCAATATTTTCTTTTAAGAGAAATGTCATTTGGGCAAGATGGAACTTTTACACCAGAAGGCTTTGTAGATAGATTCAATTTTGATTTATGTAACGACTTAGGAAACCTTTTAAATAGAACCATTGGAATGATTAACAAATACTTTGCAGGCGAAATAAAACAGTATCCAGAAAAATGTTCTGATATAGATAAAGAGTTAGAACAATTTGCAAATGGCGTTATTACGCAAGTAGAAGAATATTTCGATACTTACCATATTAGTAATGCTGTTGCAGAAACATGGAATTTAGTAGCAAGAACCAATAAATATATTGATGAAACAACTCCATGGATATTAGCAAAAGAAGACAGAAAAGAAGAACTCCAATCTGTAATGTATCATTTAGTAGAAAATCTAAGAAAAATTGCTATTTTAATCAAACCATACATGACACATACTTCAGAAAAAATATTTGCACAATTATCTATTCCAGAAGAATTGCAAACATGGGATAGTTTAAAAGAATATGATAAAATTAAGAATATCACAGTAACACAAACTCCAGAAGTATTATTTGCAAGATTAGATCCAGAAGTAGAACAAGAAGCAATTAAGGAAATGATGAAAGTATAAATGTAAAAAAAGCAGAATAATCGTAAAAAATCATTGATAAAAAAGAAATATTAGGAGGCACAACAAATGAAACAGGTAATTATTATTAACGGCAGTGGAGGAGTTGGAAAAGATACTTTTGTAGAATTTTGTAGCAAATATGTTAAAGTGATAAATGTTTCGTCAGTTGACAAAGTGAAAGAAGCAGCAAATGTACTAACTGGTTGGAATGGAGAAAAAGATGAAAAATCAAGGAAATTGTTATCAGATTTAAAACAACTTGGAATTGAATATAATGATGCACCATTTCAATATCTTTCCAAAAAAGTACAAGAATTTCAAGTTTCAGATGCAGAAATAATGTTTATTCATATTAGAGAACATACTGAAATAGAAAAATGTAAGCAAGCTTTTCATGCAAAAACATTACTAATAACTAATAAGAATGTGGCAGTGATTTTAAGTAATCATTCTGATAGTGATATTAATAACTATAATTATGATTATACTATCCAAAATGATGGTACATTAGAAGAATTAGAACAAAAAGCAGAAGAATTTGTAAAAAGCTTCTAAAAAATATAAAAAATCCATATACTTAAATAAGAGTATATGGATTTTTTATATATTTTTAAATAAAAGATGTTTTATATGAATTGAATATAGGAAGGATGGTTTGATGACAAAAAATAAAATTTTGAAATGGCAAATCATTGCTGTACTTTTTAGCCTCGTTTTAGGAACATTATTACATTTTACTTATGAATGGTCAGGAGAAAACAATTTTGTTGCTAGTTTTAGTGCTGCGAATGAAAGCGTGTGGGAACACTTAAAATTGGTATTTTTCCCAATCTTACTATTTGCAATAATAGAATATCTTTTCTTAAAAAGTGATACTAAGCATTATTTTGTAGCAAAACTAGCAGCAATATTAACTGCAATGAGTTTTATTACTATCTTTTTCTATACCTATACTGGAATCCTAGGAAAAAGCTATTTTGTTTTAGATATAGCATCTTTTATCATTTCTATTTTACTAGCAGAATGGGTGGCTTATCAAATAATGCTAAAACCTGGTCAAAGTGATAAAATGATCAATGTTGTATCGATTAGCTTGATTATTATTTTAGCATTATGGTTTGTGCTATTTACATACTACCCTCCTAAAATACCACTATTTCAAGACCCTATTACCAAACAATATGGGATATCTTTGTAAATTTACACCTATATAAAAATTAAAATTAGCAAGACAGATAATCATTTGAAATTATCTGTCTTTTCATATATAATAGTGGCGAGATAATTATTTGTAGTGAGGTAATATGGAAAACATTTTAGTATTTAGTTATATTACAATAATGTATTTATTCGCAATCATAATGGGAAGTAAATATGCAATGAGTGCTAAAATAAGAGAACGTTACAAGATTATTATTTTAGCAGTACTACATTCTGTGATTTATTGTTTGGTATATCAGGCTTATGATTTTATACAATGGACCATTAGATTTCATAAAGTTACAAATTATCCATATAGATATCCTTTTGCTTTTTTAGTGATTATTTATTGTATTATATCCTTTATCATATTAGGAATATTATTATATATGAGATATAAAAAAGCTGAATATCCTATCAGTACAACAATGATACTTTGGTTTATCATACATATATTGGCAATTTTACTTGCAATCAAGATTTTTGTTCCTCTTATTCCTTTTAGACCCTTTTTTATAGATTGATTTTAGGAAAAAATATATTGGATAAAAATTCATGAATTTATCCTTACTAGAATAGGAAAAAATTTCACAAAAATGTGTAAAATATACAAAAATGTAATATAATAGATATGTTAATAAGATAGACAAAATGATGAAATAAGATATTAATTTAATTAAAAAATAGGAGGAATGAATATGGTAGAAAAAAGAAAAGTAGTATTAGTAGGAACAGGTTTTGTAGGAATGAGCATGGCATATGCTTTATTAAACCAAGGTGGAGTAAATGAATTAGTTTTGATAGATGTAGCCAAAGAAAAGGCAATAGGAGAGGCCATGGACTTATCTGATGGTGTCCCATGTAGCCCTGCTAGAATGGTAATTAGAGCGGGAGACTATGAAGAGTGTAAAGATGCTAATATTGTAGTCATTACTGCTGGGATAGCACAAAATCCTGGACAAACTAGATTAGACTTATTACAAACCAATGCAAAAATTATAAAAGAGATTACACAAAATGTAGTATCTTCTGGATTTAATGGGATATTTGTAATTGCAAGTAATCCGGTGGATATTTTAACATATATTGTGCAAAAAACATCTAATTTTCCAACAAGTAAAGTAATTGGTTCTGGTACTGTATTAGACACTGCAAGATTAAGATTTTTATTAGGAGAACACTTAAAAGTTTCTAGCAAAAATATTCATGCTTATATTATGGGAGAGCATGGAGATTCTTCTTTTGTGCCATGGTCTAAAAGCTATGTTGGTTGCAAACCTTTAATGGATATCATGAAACAAAGAGGAGAAGAAGATATGCTAGAAAGAGTTCATCAGCAAGTAAGAGATGAAGCTTATGAAATTATAGAGCGTAAAAAAGCAACTTACTATGGAATTGGGCTTGGTCTTACAAAAATAATTAAAGCAATTTTAAATGATGAACATGAAATTTTAACTATTTCTACATTTTTAAATGGTGAATATGGAAAAAATGATATCTATATTGGAGTTCCTGCTATTGTCAATAGCCAAGGAGTACAAGAGATTTTACAAATTGATTTAACACAGGAAGAACAAGCAAAGTTTGACCATAGTTATGAAGTATTAAATGAGTTGAAAAATAAAGTGATATAGTATCATCTGATTGTAAAAAATGTGTAAAAATGTTTTATATTAATACAATATAAATTATAAAAATGAGAAGGGGAGTTGCAAAAAGATGTTAGATACTATAATTTATTTAATTAGGCATGCTGAAACGGTTGACGAAAACGGAATTAGAAATACAAATGAAGATTCACAAATGATTAATGAAAAGGAAATTCTATCTGTATATGGAGAAGAACAATCTAAAAGATTAAGTGAAAATGAAGAATTAACTAATATTGATGTTATTTGGTCGAGTAGTTATACTAGAGCAAAAGCTACTGCTAAATATATTGCTGATTCCAATAAATTACCTATTAATTTAGATAGTAATTTAAGTGAAAGAAAACTAGGAAATTTAAAAGAACTAGGAGAATTTATGAAAGACAAAAAAACAAGAGATCCTTCTCAAGAACAATTATTGGATAGAAATTTTAAGACTTCTGATGGAGAAAGTGCAGAGGAGACTAAAAAGCGAATGACAGAGTTCTTTGATAGAATATTAAAAGAATATGAAGGTAAGAAAATTGCTGTTATAAGCCATCGGTGGTTCAATAAAATTTTTCTTATTAAATTGGTGTGAAGTAAATGAAGATGTAAAATTAGTATATAATAACACAGTTTTAGATATAACATCTCCTTGTTTACTAAAAATGACTTTTAGAAAAGAGAAATTAGTCAATTTAGAACAAATAGAATAATAATTATAAAATGTTTTAAGAAAGTAAATAAACAATTGAAAGAAAGTATAGAATTGAAAAGATATTAATTTCATTAATGTTTCTTAAATTCATAGATTTTAAAAAGAGAAAATGATATAATAATAACATAAATATATTATGGAGGTAATTAAATATGTCTATAGAAAAACAAAAATTATATAATGAAATTGAAACACTACCAGAAGAACTTACAAACCAAGTTATTAATTTTATTGAATATTTAAAATTATCGTATTTAGATACAGAAGTTCCAGATAGTGTAACAATAAAAAACAAAAAAGATTTAAAAGAAAAGTTACAGAAAGGCTTAGATGATATTAAGACAAATAGAGTATATTCATTAGATGAAGCTTTTACTAAAATAGATAACATATAGAAGATTGGAGCTAATATTATGAAAAAATATATAGTTGAGATTTCTGAAACTGCTGAGCAAGACTTGGAAAATATTATTTCATATTTAAAATATAGTTTAGCAGGAGATATTATAGCAGATAAATACAAGATATTATTTAAACAAGAATTGAAAGATTTAGAAAACATAGCAGGAAGCATGCCAGTTTTAAGTGAAGATTTAACAGGGCATAAAAACATTAGGAAAGTCAATGTAAGAAATTATATAGTATTTTATATAGTTGATGAAGAGAACTCTAAAGCATTAGTATTAAGAATAGGTCATGCTTTCATGGATTGGGAAAAATATCTAAAAGAGGAATAATTAACAAACATATAATCTTTATTAATTAGATATATTTTTTGAAAGT
>CALXQF010000059.1 GCA_944390505.1 uncultured Clostridia bacterium
ATCAAAAGTATTTTAGTTTTAGTTTATTTGTGTTGTATATATAAATACGAAAATTTTCCATAAATTGTTGGTTTCATTTGTGAACTATTCGTAGTATAATATTAATAAATGGAATGTATTTGGAGGCCTACCGAATGAAATTTGAAAAAATAAGTGAAAATAAAATTAGAGTTACATTGACTACGCAAGATTTAGATGAGAAAAAAATTGACTTTCATGTTTTTATGTCTAATCCTATTCAGTCTCAAAGTATTTTATTAGATATGTTAGAGGAAGCAAAGAAGGAAGTTGGGTTTGATCCAGAAGATTATAATCTAAAAATAGAGGCACTTTCTTTAGCTGATACTAATTTTATTTTTACAATTACAAAAGTAATACCAGAAATAGAAAAACCTAAAAATGCCAAGAAGAAATTTACTGTCAAAAAGAAGAATTTAATACCTTCTTCTACACAAGCAGTTTACAATTTTCGTACCTTTGACGACTTTTGTAGCTTTTTACAACTCTTAGAAAAAAGTAATTTACTAACTTTTGCCGAAAAGGTAGCTCATTCGATTTCTCTTTATTGTTATAAAGGAAATTATTATTTGTTAATGGAAGATATTTCTCCAGAAATTGTACATAAAATAAAATTTTATGCAAATATTACGGAATTTGCTAAATATATAACAAATTCTAAGGTTTTTACTAGTAAATTAAAAGAATTTGGTAATTTAATTATTAAAAATAATGCATTACAAATTGGATGTCAGTATTTTGTTAATAAACAATAAAAATATAAAATGATACATATCAACATAAAAATATAGTGATTTATAACATCACTATATTTTTATGTAATTACTTATATTTTTTCATATTTATTTTTTCTCTTATTTTTTAATATACATAATTTTGTGGATTTTGTAATACTCCATTGACTCTTACTTCAAAATGTAAATGTGGTCCTGTTGAATTTCCAGTTGAGCCTACTTTTGCTATCACTTGTCCTTGTGATACGGCTTGTCCTTGTGAAGCAATTAATTGACTACAATGTGCATATACTGTCTCTACTCCATTTCCATGAGATATTTTAATCATATATCCATAGGAACCATTATATCCTGCATAATTAACTGTTCCGCTTGCTGCTGCTTTAATTGGTGTTCCACTAGAAGTTGCAATGTCTAATCCTCCATGTGAACTACTTCTAATACTTTCTCTACTTCCATATCTAGATGTAATAATTCCTGAAACTGGTCTAATGAGAGTAATACCTATATCTACTTTAGAGTAAGATCTTCCTGTTGCGGAGCTTGTGGAACTTGAGGCTGTATATACTACTTTTGGTTGTGGTTTTTCATATAGTTTTGATACACATTTTTCTACAGATGTAAATTCTTTTGTTGCTGTATCATATTTTTCTACAATACCAATGTCATCTTTATTAACGCTGTCTTTCTCTTTCAATTGTTCTATTACTTCTTCCGCTTCTTCAAAAGTAGCTACATATAATTTTTCTTCTTTATCATCAGTAATTGCATAATATTTATAATATTGTGTTCCATTTTCTGTTACTTTTGCATATATTTCATCATCATTTGGAGTAATGTCCTTTTTTAATAAGCAAAGGGTATATTCTGGTACAGAATCAATTTGTCTAAATGCAACTCCTTCTTCTGTATTTCCTTCCATATATTGATTAATTTTATTTTGTAATTCACTTTTATTTTCTGTATAACCAATTAATTCACCATTTAATGAAACAGCATAAGTTGGTTGATAAAAAAATGCAATTGCGGCAATAACAAGAAATACAGATATAACAGTTAGCACAATCATTTTAATAGATGTCCTAAAAAGCATGGCAAACTTCTTTAAAGTAACTATGATAAACAACTCCTATCTTTTTTTGTTTGCGTTTATTGTATATGAAATAAATAAAAATTACAATAGATTTTGTGAATTGTTTTTATTTATTTTCTTTATTCCCGTAACTTTTTCTCGTTTTTTCTCGTTTTTTTGGCTTATTTCTTTATTTTTAGTTAACACATTTTTTATCCTATAAATTAGAGATGGGCTACCCCATCTCCATTATTTTTTAATTAATACAAATTTCTTAATAGCACTAACTCCTAAGATAACAATTGTTAAAATCATCATAGTAAGAATAATAAATATAATTATCATTTTTCCTGTTATTACAGATAAAACCAGTTCTGAAGTACTTTCATTATTGTTTTCATCAATTTCACTTGTAATTCCCTCATCTAATAATATTTGATCTAAGTCATCACTTGCTTGTAAAATAGCTGTGTTAATCTTGGTTGCCATATTATCTTCTGTTACTTCGTATTTTAGTTTTAATTCCACTGTTTTTGTTTCATTTGGCAATATCTTCTCTTCATTTTGATAAACAATGTTTCCTATTTGATTAATTTTC
Organism: uncultured Clostridia bacterium; assembly: GCA_944390505.1. GTDB lineage: Bacteria > Bacillota > Clostridia > TANB77 > CAG-508 > CAG-273. The sequence continues at coordinate 2,423 of CALXQF010000059.1, forward strand.
CATCCTTGATTATCAACAGTTTCAAAAGTCATACCATTTGGTAATACATCTGTAATACTTTCTAAAATACCTACTTCATTTCCCTTGTTAGTAATTTTTAATTGATAAATAACCTCTAATTCTATTTGTCCTATTTTTTTTGGCTCTAATTCTAATTTTACAATTTCATCTGGTTGTTGAAAAATATCATATTTTTTCTTCTCTCCTGTTTGTATAATTTGTGTAATTAATTTTTGCAATTCTAAATCTACATATTTCAAATTCATTCCTACTTGACTTTGTTGATATTGTTTTTGCTCTTCACTATATTCTCTAATATCTCCTCTTTTGTCTTGTTGAATAATTTCTGTATTTTGTAATAATATTAAATCTTCTTTTTCATAAGTAGTAATTTCTAACACAAGTTCTATTTCTTTATATGTTGCTTTTTCTGATGTTTCTTCAGAATCTTCTTGTGTTTCGTTATTTTGCTTTATTGAGAAAATTTCATTATCTATATTATTTTCTAATGATAGTGCAGATGTTTCTATGGTTCCATTTTCAGTTTGTTTCCATCCATTTTGCATATTAATTTCATTTTCTGGTAAAAAGGTAACTCCATCAGGAAGATGACTAATGATATTTTGCGCATAACCACTTCCTTCTCCTATATTTTCTATTTTAAATTGTATTTTAATGATATCTCCATATTTTACATCCTGATTTTCTCTTACAATGTTATTGGTATCTTCTCCATTGATATTAATAATTTCTGAAGTTAATTTTAGGGTTGGAGAATCTGGCACTGTAATCTCAAAAGTTACTCTATTGCTGGTTGCTTCTGTATAGTTTCCATCTGTTGGGATAAAAGCTACCACATCATATACTCCTATATCATATGGAGCTTCTATTTCTTCATCAGTTCCTGAAATATAGTAGTGATATTCTGGTTCTGAAGTACTATTTTTTTCTACTACATATGGTTGAATAGGATATCTATCATACTTTTTATTATCACAACCTATTATAATTTCTCCTATTTCTTTTGAAATAACAACTTGAATATCGCCTTGTCCTGGTTGGATAAACCTATAATTTGGTGCATCTGTTCCTTGTACTTGAATATCTTCTATTGTAACTGACCAAGTTCCTACATTGGCACTTTCTGCTTCTCCATATTCTGGTACAATAAATTCAATATCATCATGTTCAATGAGTCCGACTAGTTCTCCGCCTTCAATTTCTACAGTTGTACTTCCATCATATATTTTATTTTTTCCTTCTATATTCACAATTGTTAACAATCTTTGTGTAATAGTAGCTGTCACGCTTTCCAAATCTGGCTGTGTTAACTGATAATTTGGAGCATGTTCTCCTTCTAATTTTATTTCTTCAATAATGACATTCCAAGTACCTACATTTTTACTTTCTGTATTTCCTAAATATGGCAATACAAATATTACTTCATCACCTTCACAAACATCTAATAATCTTCCTCCAGTTAAAACCACTTCTGTATTACCATTATAAATTTTGCTTTGTGCAACAATATCTGTAATCGTGATTGGCTTTTTTGTAATGTGATAAGTACCGGTGTATGGTGTTCTATATTCTTGACCTTGATAAATCACTTTTAATTCATAAGAATAATCTCCTGCTAATTCTGGTTTTTCTGTAGATTCATTATAGTATTCTACGATTGATGCATTATTTGGATTATTATATTTTAAACCTTGTGGCTCAGAATTATAAACATGGCTATCTTCTGTAATTACTAATCCTTCATAAGAACTACAAATTGGACATTTAGCATAACTAGAACTATAAATTGGATGTTCTAATCCTGCATTACACTCATAATAAATATTGGTAATTTCTATTTGCCTTGTTGTTGTATGATTAATTTTATCTTTTGCAATTAATGTATAAATACCATTTTTCGTAAATCGATGGGTTCCATTTTGTATCTCTTGTCCATTAACAGTAAAACTGCTAACTCCTGACCATGTATCTTTTGCAGTTAAAGTCAAATCAACATAATCTATTTGTATGTTTGTTAAATCTCCTGTATATTCTATGGTAGGATTACTTCTGTCAATACGATATGGTCCTACAACTCTGTCATCACTAGCATTACCTGCATTATCTGTTGCAATAATATGTAAGTATTTAAGTCCTTCTTGATTGATAACAATATCATCTGTTTGTTTTGCAATGGCAGAACTCCAGCTACTAGGTAAAGCTTGGCTGTCTGTAATAGCGTATTGATAACTTTTAAATTGGCTTCCTCCCTGATCACTAAATTCTAAGTGAACAGTAATGCTTTCTGTCCAATCACTTTCTGTTGGAGTAACTACAACCTCTGGTGGAATTTCGTCCTCTATTACAGTAAAAGTTCTACCAAACCTTTCTGATACTTTTCCTCTATTATTGGTTACAGTTAAATAAATGTTATAATCTCCTGTTCCATAACTTCTATAACTAGTAGGAGGATTAGCCCCCGAATAGATTCTGCTACTTCCTTTATAAACTTCCCAACTACGACTTGTAATAGTTCATCCAGCTGGGTCATAAGAGCTATCTATTATTTCTAAGTCTTCGTATAAGGTAATTGTATCATTTTGTAAACTAAAAGAAGCAACTGGCAAAGCATTCGCTGAATTGGTAATATAAATACTTACTGGATTACTCCATGTATTTTGATAATCTTTTACCCTAAGTTGCACAATATAGTCGTCTGTTCCTGTAATAGTTGTTAACTTTCCTGATGTCCACGTTGTATCAGTCTCTTTTTTGTATTCCCACTGTTCTTCAGAAATACCTCTATTTCCTTGACTATAAGAGTCTAGGTCATAGGAATTACTAGTTAATGTGATATTGTTTCCGCTTCTAGTAATAGCAATTTCTGCAGTTGGTCTTCTATGTACATAAATATTTTCGGGATTTACTGGATTATCTTCATATGAGATTTCATAACGTCCTGTTTTATCAAATATATTAATAAAATCATCAATATATTTTCCAGATTCAGAAAATTGCCCAATATGATTTTCATAATATTGATAATCATGGGTAATTTTCCATTTTCCATATGGATAATTACTATCAGCTGTATTATTCATCGCTTCTGGAGGATCTATTTCGATACTTAATGGATCCCCTAATATAACATATTCATCATCTGGTTGTAATGCATCGATTAATGTTTTAATATAACTTGCTGTTTGATTAATTGATGTGGTGTAATTTGTATTATTAATAAAAATTCCATTATCATTATTAGAACTAATAATATTTTGCCATTGAGTTCTATTGGCACTTGTACCCCAAGCGGCTACATTAATATTTTCATTAATTAACCTTGTTGTTAACTCACTTAATGAATTGCTATCATTTAGCTCATCACTATTAACATCTGTGATATTAACTAATACTCTTAAACTTGATTCTCTCCATTCTGGTAGCCTTAAAATCTCACTAAATGTTTTTGCCGTGGTTGTTGTTAAATTGATATTTGATAATCTAAAATAGCCAATTCTGTCACAATTATGAGAATAATGATCTGCAAAAAAACCAAAACCATTTCCCTATTCTTTGTCAAGTTCACAGGTAACTGTCGAAGGTAACCCACCTCCCGAAATTTCAATTTCGGTAGGAGTAACCTTTACTCTGAGGGTACCTGTTTTATCGATATCAATTCCTTGTACTAAAGTTTTTGTCATATTAGTACTATTTTGACCTATTTGATAAGTAAATTCCCATATTGCCCCATAATTTCCAGATGTTGTATACCATTCCATATTACTTTTATTAAAACTTAACATATATCCTGTTAGAGTATTTCCTGACTGTTGTACTCTAAGTAACATTCCCGCTGCATTAAAGCTATCTCCATAGTCAATATCATAACCAAATTGAAATTCTTGTTCTTGCGTTCCTTGAACTTCTTCTGGTATAATCCAAATGGCATTTTTTCCAGGTAAGGTTCTATTTCCCACCATCTCGACATCTTGTCCGTTCCCAGTAATATCAATATCTCCTATAGAAGAGTTTAAATCTTGTTGCCATCTAAAACTGTTTTGTATGTCTACCTCTTCTGATTGAATAGAAGTAACTCGTACATTTGAAGTATTCACTCCTAGATTTTGTAATTGTCTTAAGATATCAGATTCAAAATTAGTCACATCTGTTGTCGTTCTGGTCCTTGATAAGACAATATCTACTTTTGGATTAGGAAATAACGAAATGGAAACTTCTTGGCTCGAAAAAGAAACAGTAGACAAGACTGTTACTGTTAATGTTAAAATAGTCATAATTACTGCTAAAATTTCAGTTAATTTTCTTCGCATTTTCCCTTTCCCTTATATATTAAAATATCTCAAATATAGAATAACATGTAGCTTATTCAATTTCAATTGAAAGATTTTCCAGCGTAGCAAATATTACACGAAATATTAAATTTATATGACAATTTTGTAATAATTGCTTTAATTTTATCTTATTATTCTTTTTCCTTTACATAATATATCTGTGCTGTTTTATTTGCATTTTTACATCATTGTCTGTTTTGATTTCTTTAAGTGTATTTAGATGCGTTAGTTTATTGTTCTAGTTGAGTTTTCACAGTTTGTATCTCTGTTACAGTTGCTTTTTGAGCAGGTTGATAATATCCTTTTGTTTGAGCTACTTTAAATAATTCATATTGAAAACTTTCATCATTATTTCTAATTTGTTGCAGTGTTTGTCTTAATTGCATATTTTCTGCTTCTGTAATTGCTGTTTGATATGCTGTTAAGTCAGATTTTACTCCTGCTAAAATATCATTTACCATCGTTTTTTCATCCATGGCTTTATTCCTCCTTACCAAAATCTTTTCAATCACATTTATTTTTCATTAAATTATAAAAAATGAGATGTAATTATTTTTTAATTATTTAAAAAAGATAATAATTTTTGCTTTGTGTTTAAAGCATCTTGTGCTGATTTTGCAAACATTTGCTTAATTTGTGGGTCAACCGCTTGTGAAGAAAATGTATTTAGTTTTTGATAAGCAGTTTCGTGAGCTCCTATTAAATGTCTTAAATGTTGTAATTCCAATTGATTTAAATTTGGCATTTTTATCCTTCCTTTCCTTCAATAATCTATTTTTATTATGTTCATTTCCTATTTTTTTATACAAAATTTTTATAAAATCTAATTATCATTTCGTCTTTTATGATTCCTATTGATTTTTTGGCATTTATTTATAAAAAAAAAAAACAAAAAATCTAGTATAGGTACTTTATTAATAGTAAAACATTCATTTTAATTTGCATCATTTTTGAATATT
>CALXQF010000060.1 GCA_944390505.1 uncultured Clostridia bacterium
AATGGGTGTAAAAGAACAATTAATTTTCCCTGAAATTGAATATGATAAAATCGATAAAATCAGAGGAATGGATATTATATTTGTAACAACTGCTAAAACAGACGAAGAAGCAAAAGAGTTACTTACTCTTTTAGGAATGCCATTCCAAAATTAAAAATGAAAATAAGAAAGGAGAAATCATGGCTAAAAAATCTTTAAAGGTAAAACAACAAAAAGAGCAAAAATATAAGACTAGAGAATATAATCGTTGTAAAATATGTGGAAGACCACATGCTTATATCAGAAAATTTGGAGTTTGCCGTGTTTGTTTTAGAGAATTAGCTCATAAGGGTGAAATTCCGGGAGTTAAGAAGGCAAGCTGGTAAAATTTGCCCAAAAATCAGCAGTCTACGTCGCCAGAACCGCATAAAAATTTCTTCAATATACTAATAGTATAATTTCAGAAATTTTTATTTGTTCGCCTAGTATCCTACTAATTTTGAAGCAAATTTGAAAAAAGAATGAACGTTTTATAATATAAAAACTAAAAAAAGGAGGGAATTAATTTGAACACAACTGATCCAATTGCAGATATGTTAACAAGAATTAGAAATGCAAATAGTCAAAAACATAAAACAGTAGATATTCCAGCATCCAATGTAAAAAGAGCAATTGCTAATATCTTATTTAAAGAAGGATATATTGCTGCTTATGAAGAAATTAATGATAATAATCAAGGTGTTATTCGTATTGCACTAAAATATGATGAAAACGGTAGTAGAGTAATTGATGGATTAAGAAGAATCAGTAAACCAGGATTAAGGGTATATGCATCAAAAGATGAATTACCACAAGTTTTAAATGGTTTAGGAATTGCATTAATCTCTACTTCAAAAGGAATTAAAACAGATAAGGAAGCAAGACAAGAAGGTTTAGGTGGAGAAGTTCTTGCGTATATTTGGTAGAAAGGAGGAAATAAAAAATGTCAAGAATAGGAAATAAACCTATTACAGTACCAGATGGTGTAGAGGTTACATTAAATGGAAATCATATTACTGTAAAAGGTCCAAAAGGAACATTAGAAAGAGAACTTCATAAAAATATGACAGTGAATTTAGAAGGAAATACAATTACAGTTGTAAGACCAAATGATGAAGCTACAAATAGAAGCTTACATGGATTAACAAGAACCTTAATTAATAATATGATTGAAGGAGTAGTACATGAATTTAAATCAGAATTAGAAATTAATGGTGTTGGTTATAGAGCACAAAAACAAGGAAATAAATTAGTAATGAATTTAGGATATTCACACCAAGTGGAAATGGATCCTCCAGCAGGAATTACTTTTGATTTATCAGATGCTAACCATATTACTGTAAGAGGTATTGATAAAGAATTAGTTGGTCAAACAGCGGCTGTAATTAGAAGCAAAAGACCACCAGAAGTATATAGAGGAAAAGGTATTAAATATGCTGATGAGCATATTAGACGTAAAGAAGGTAAGTCTGGTAAAAAATAAAAATTACTGGTAGAAAGGAGAAGAAAATGATTAGGAAAATAGACAGAAAAGAAGAAAGAGAAAGAAGACATGCAAGAGTACGTAATAAAATTTCTGGAACTGCAGAACGTCCAAGACTTTGCGTTTTTAGAAGTAATAGTCATCTTTATGCACAAATTATAGATGATGTTACTGCTAATACATTGATAGCTGCTTCTACATTAGACAAAGAAGTAAAAACAAAACATTCTAATAAAGAAGCTGCAAAAGAAGTAGGAGCCTTAGTAGCAAAAAGAGCATTAGAAAAAAATATCAAACAAGTTGTTTTCGACAGAAGCGGTTACATTTATCACGGTGTAATCAAAGAATTAGCAGAAGCAGCAAGAGAAGGCGGATTAGAATTCTAATGGAAATAAACCTATAGGCAATCGAGCCTAATGATTGAAAAAGAATAAAAAGGAGGGAAAAATAAAGTGCAATCAGAAAATACATCAGAATTAAAAGAAAAGGTAGTTGCAATTAACAGAGTAGCAAAAGTTGTAAAGGGTGGTAGAACCTTTAGATTTAGTGCTGTTGTTGTAGTAGGAGATGAAAATGGCCATATCGGTGTAGGAAATGGTAAAGCAGCTGAAGTACCAGATGCTATTAAAAAAGCAATTGAAGAAGCTAAAAAGAATTTAGTAACAGTTCCAGTAGTAGGAACTACTATTCCACACGAATATGTAGGAAAATTTGGAAGTGCTAGTGTTATTTTAAAACCAGCAGCAGAAGGTACTGGAGTTATCGCTGGTGGTAGTGTAAGACCAGTATTAGAACTTGCAGGTTATAAAGATATTAGAACAAAAGTAATAGGAACAAATAATCCTAGAAATGTAGTATATGCTACAATAGAAGGACTAAAAAGCATGAGAACAATAGAACAAGTTGCTAAAAAAAGAGGAAAATCTGTAGAAGAAATTATGTAATAAAGCGATAAAGTAAAAAAGATAAAAAATAAAAATTAGTATTCATATCTAATTTTTAATACGAAAAGTAGGAGGTGTAATCGCAAAATGAAATTAGACGAATTAAAACCAGCACAAAAAACAAAAACAAGAACTAGAGTTGGTCGTGGAGTTGGTTCAGGTCTTGGTAAAACTTCTGGAAGAGGACATAAAGGACAAAAAGCAAGAAGTGGTGGAGGAGTAAGACGTGGATTTGAAGGGGGTCAAACTCCATTATATAGAAGATTACCAAAAAGAGGATTTAACAATATACATGCTAAAAACTATACAGAAGTAACACTTACCATGCTAAATAAAGCAAGCAGTGAAGATGTTACAGCTGAAAGCTTAATTCAAGATGGAATTATTCGTAAAGCAAATGATGGTATTGTTATTATTGCAACAGGTAATTTAGAGAAAAAAGTAAATGTAAAAGCTGTAAAATTTACTAAAGCTGCAAAAGAAAAAATTGAAGCTTTAGGAGGAAAGGCAGAGGTGATTTAATGTTTAAGACAATTATTAATGCATTGAAGACACCAGATGTTAGAAAAAGAATTTTATATACATTACTTTTAATTGTTCTCTTTCGATTAGGATGTTTTATTACAATTCCAGGTGTGGATACTGTAGCTTTAAATGAAACAATGTCTGCATCGACTAATGGAATGGCAGGATTAATAGACTTAATCTCAGGTGGAGCTTTTTCAAGATTTTCCATCTTTGCTATGTCTATTACTCCATATATCACAGCATCTATTGTTATTCAATTATTAGGAATGGTTATTCCTTCTTTAGAAAGACTCATGAAAGAGGGAGGAGAAGAAGGAAGAAACAAAATGAATCGCTATACAAAACTATTAACTGTAGTACTTGCTTTAATCGAAGGTGTAGGTTTGTATTTAGCTTATCGTTCTTCAGGAATTTTCGTAGGAGATGGATTTTTAACAGGTTTTCTAGTAGTTATCTCATTAATGGCAGGAACAGCATTATTAATGTGGCTTGGAGAACAAATTACAGATAAAGGTATTGGAAATGGTATTTCTATGATTATTTTTGTAGGTATTGTTTCTGGTTTACCTTCAGCAGTTACTATGATTTGGAATCTTATCATGGGAGCAGGAGAATTTAGTACAACTGGTTTACTAATTTCTTTAGGAATTATTATTGGAGCTATTATTTTAATTGCAGGAGTTGTATTTGTACAACAAGCGGAAAGAAGAATCCCTGTACAATATGCTAAAAAAGTAGTAGGAAGAAAAATGGTAGGGGCACAAAATACCCATATTCCATTAAAATTAGCTATGGCAGGTGTTATGCCAATTATCTTTGCATCTTCTTTTATGACATTTCCTGCAATGATTATTCAAATGTTCATACCAGATATTGCAACACAAACTGGATTTTGGGCAGTAATTTATAACTTCTCTATTGCAACTTCATCATCTGCAGTGCCATGGGGATACACTGTTGCAAATGCAATTGTATATTTATTATTGATTGTAGGATTTACATTCTTCTATACATATGCAACATTTAATCCAGCAGAAATTGCAAACAATATCAAGAAAAATGGAGGATTTATTCCAGGAATTAGAGCTGGAAAACCAACAGCAGATTATTTAGGATCTGTTTTATCTAAACTATTATGGTTTGGTGGAATTTTCCTAGCATTAATTGCTATTTTACCAATGCTAGTAAGATTTGTTCCAGGTGTTGATTTAGCATTTGGTGGAACATCCATCTTAATCGTAGTAGGTGTTGCTCTAGAAATGGTTCAACAACTAGAATCATTACTTATTATGAGACACTATAAAGGTTTCTTAGATTAAAATAAAAAGTAAGCAAAAGAGGACGGACATGTGCTAAAATGCAAGTTCCGTCCAAACTGCTTGAGAGGAGTAAATTATGTATATTGTGATGTTGGGAGGACCTGGAAGTGGAAAAGGTTCAGCGTCTAAAATACTAACAAATCAATTAAATATTCCACATATATCAACCGGTGATATGTTTAGAGAGCAAATTAAGAAACAAACAGAATTAGGAAAGTTAGCAGATAGTTATATTTCAAAAGGACAACTTGTTCCAGATGAAGTAACAATTCAAGTTGTAAAAGATAGGCTTTCATGGGAAGATGCAAAAAATGGAGTTATATTAGATGGATTTCCAAGAACAGAAGAACAAGCAAAAGCATTAGACCAAATATTAGAAGAACAAGGAAAAAAAGTAGACCTTGCTCCAGAGCTAAGAATACCAGATGAAATTATTATTCAAAGAGTAGTCAATAGAGTGATGTGCTCTAATAAAGAATGTGGAGCAATTTATAACTTAAAATTTAATCCACCAAAAAAAACAGGAATTTGTGATATTTGTGGTTCAGAATTGATTAGTCGTTCAGATGATAATGAGCAAACAATCAAAGATCGTTTATCAACTTATTACAAAAATTCAAAAGTTTTAGTAGATTACTATAAAGCAAAAGGAGTATTATATCCTATTTGTCCAGAAGATCCAACAGCAGGGAATGCTTCTGTCAGAGTAGTGGAAAAAATTATTGAAAAGTGCCACCAAATGAACTAACGCAATAAAATATAGCTCAAACTTATATATTGCAACGCTTGACCTTGGCGAAAGCAATTTTCAATTGTACAAGAAAATCTATGATTTTCTGCACATACAAGTAGGAAAATTGCTCCAATTCGCACTTCGTGGCAAGGCCACTTCGTTTGATCGCTTACGCGGTCTGCGCTTTTGCAATATATATAGATTGAACAGATAAATTAATAAAAGAGATAGGAAGTAATAAAAGTGGTAACAATTAAATCACCAAAAGAAATTGAAAAAATGAAAGAGGCCTGTAAGTTAACAGGTTTCGTTTATCAAGAAATAGAAAAATATATCAAACCAGGATTAACTACAATGGATTTAGACCGTTTTGCGGAAAAGATTATTAGACAAAATGGAGGGATACCAGCTCAAAAAGGTTATCCTAGTGGAGAAAAAGGTGTACCTGCGTTTCCAGGCACATTGTGTGTATCTATTAATGATGAAATTATTCATGGAATTCCTTCTGATACTAGAGTAATCCAAGAAGGAGATGTTGTTAGTATTGATCTAGTCGTATATAAAAATGGATTTCATGGCGATGCCGCAAGGACTTATATCGTTGGAAAAGGAACACCAGAAAAACAAAAACTGGTAGATATTACAAAACAAGCTTTTTTTGAAGGAATTCAGTATGCTGTGAAAGGAAATAGAATTGGCGACATTTCTCATGCAATTGGAGAGTATGTACAAAAAAATGGTTACAATGTTGTAAGAGAATTTCAAGGACATGGAATTGGAGAACAAATGCATGAAGACCCAGGTATACCAAATTACGGAAAAGCAGGAAGAGGATTAAGACTAGAACCAGGTATGACATTAGCCGTGGAACCTATGGTAATGATGGGAAAACCTAATATTTGTGTACTAGATGATGGATGGACCATTGTAACAGAGGATGAGTCTTTAGCAGCACATTATGAAAATACAATTTTAATTACAGAAAAAGAGCCGGAGATATTGACATTATTGTAAAATTAAGGTATACTATATAAGATATTGTACTTATGTATCTCAAAAGACCTTATTTATGTCGACTATACATAAGACAGAAAAGAAAAATGGAGGAAAATATGTCAAAAGAGGATGTTATCGAAGTAGATGGCACGGTAGTGGAAGCATTACCAAATACTAATTTTAAAGTAGAATTAGAAAATGGGCATCAAATACTAGCTCATATTTCTGGAAAATTAAGAATGAATTATATTAAAATTCTTCCAGGAGATAAAGTAAAAGTAGAATTGTCACCATATGATTTGACCAAAGGTCGTATTACATGGAGAGCAAAATAATTTGACAAATAATCCTATATCAATAGTATTCTAATAGAAGAGGTGAAAAAAATGAAAGTAAGACCATCAGTAAAACCTATGTGCGAAAAATGCAAAGTAATTAAAAGAAAAGGTGTTATCAGAGTAATCTGTGAAAACCCAAAACATAAACAAAGACAAGGATAATTATTTTAATTTAGAATATAACACAAATCTTATGAATAGCGGCTGTAAGGAAAGCTTTTGCTTTTCTAATTCGGGTTTGTGTTTATATATATGTCTAAAAATATTATTGATTGGTTTTGATAACCAATGCATTTCACCAATAATAAATAGACAAATTCATAAAAAATACAAATAGCAAAATAAAAAACTATGGAGGTGCAAATAAAAATGGCTCGTATAGCAGGAGTTGATTTACCTAGAGAAAAAAGAGTAGAAATTGGTTTAACTTATATTTATGGTATTGGATTAACTAGTTCTCAAAAAATTTTAGCACAAGCAAAAGTGAACCCAGATACTAGAGTAAAAGACTTAACTGATGACCAAGTACAAGCAATCAGAAATGCAATGGAAGGTTACACAGTAGAAGGTGACTTACGTAGGGAAGTTGCATTAAACATTAAAAGATTAACTGAAATTGGATGCTACAGAGGTTTGAGACATAGAAGAGGTCTTCCAGTAAGAGGACAAAGAACAAAAACAAATGCTCGTACAAGAAAAGGTCCTAGGAAGTTAGTTAGTAAGAGCAAAAAATAATAAAAGCCAGAAAAAATGAGGAGGGAATAAAAGAAAATGGCAACAAAAAATGTAACGAAAAAAACAGTTACTAGAAGAAGAGATAGAAAAAATATTGAAAAAGGAATGGCACATATTCATTCTAGTTTTAATAATACAATAGTTACAATTACCGATGTTCAAGGAAATGCAATTTCTTGGGCAAGTGCTGGTGAACTTGGATTTAAAGGTTCTAGAAAAAGTACACCATTTGCAGCTGGAGAAGCAGCAGAAACTGCAGCTAAAGCAGCAATGGAACATGGTTTAAAAACAGTGGAAGTATTTGTAAAAGGACCAGGTTCAGGTCGTGAAGCAGCAATTCGTTCACTACAATCAGCAGGTTTAGAAATTAGTAGTATTAAAGATGTTACTCCAATACCACATAATGGTTGTAGACCACCAAAACGTAGAAGAGTATAGGATAGAAAGGAGAAAAATACAAAATGGCAAGATATAAAGATGAACAATGCCGTATTTGTCGTAGAGAAGGACAAAAATTGTTCTTAAAAGGTTCAAGA
>CALXQF010000061.1 GCA_944390505.1 uncultured Clostridia bacterium
CGATAATCTCTGCTGGGGAATATCTTGAAATTTCATCCATTAAAGTAGCAAAATTATTTTGTTCTTTAATCTGGGTGGTTCTAAAATCTGCTGTTGTTAGGTCACAAACTGCTAGACCATAATAAATACCATTTTTGTAAATAGACATAATATAGTTATTTTTCTTTTCCTCTAGTAAATTGGTCTCCATAACAGTTCCAGGAGTTACTACACGAATAACATCTCTTTTCACAATTCCTTTTGCTTGTTTTGGATCTTCTAATTGCTCACAAATAGCCACTTTGTATCCTTTTTCAATCAGTCTTGCAATATAGGTTTCTGCAGCATGAAAAGGAATTCCACACATAGGTGCTCTTTCTTCTTGGCCACAGTCTTTTCCTGTTAAAGTAAGTTCTAATTCTCTAGAGGTGGTTATGGCATCATCAAAAAACATTTCATAAAAATCGCCTAAACGATAAAATAAAATACAATCTTTGTATTGCTCTTTGGTTTTCAAATAATGTTGCATCATAGGTGAATATTCTGCCATATTTTTTACTCCTTTTCTAATTCTTTTAATATCTCTTTTAGCGCCTTTTTTCCATCTAGTAAATCTCTCACATATTGTTCAAATTCTTGGTCACTTACCTTTTTCATTCTGCAACCTCTCCTTTTAAATACCACATATGTTCTGAAACAATCTTCAAAGGTATACATTTTCCTGCTAATTCTTCTGCTGCCTCTAATATCACTACTCTGTTAGAATCTGTTCTTCCTGTTAACATTTTATCATTATTCTTGCTTTTTCCCTCTATTAAAACTTTTTGAATAGTTCCTACATACTTTTGATTTTGTTTTTCCATTTTTTGTTCTACTAATTTTTTTAGTCTTTCAAATCTTTCGTGTTTGATTTCTTCTGGAATTTGATTTTCCATTTTATCAGCTGGAGTTCCTACTCTTCTAGAATAAATAAACATATATACTTGTTCAAAACCTACTTTTTCTACCACGTCTAAGGTATCTGCGAAATCCTCCTCTGTTTCTCCCGGAAAACCCACAATAATATCTGTTGAAAAAGTAACATTTGGTATCATTTTTTTCATTTTTTCTACTAATGCTAAATACTGTTCTTTGGTATATTTTCTATTCATTACTTTTAAAATCTGTGTACTACCAGATTGAAGTGGTAAATGGATTAATTTACACACCTTATCACAATCTCTAATTGCTTCTATTACATCATCTGTAAAATCTTTTGGATGTGGTGAAATAAATCTAATTCTTTCAATTCCTTGTATTTCGTTTACTGCTCTTAATAAAGTTGCAAAAGAATGAACACCTTGATATTCTTCAAATGGAATTTGTTTTTCTCTTTCTACTCTTAAATAGGAATTGACATTTTGTCCTAATAAGGTAACTTCTTTGTAGCCCTGTTTTGCTAAATTTTCTATTTCTTGCAAAATATCTTTAGGGCTTCTGCTTCTTTCCCTTCCTCTTACATAAGGAACAATACAATAGGTACAAAAATTATTACAACCATTCATAATGGTAACAGAAGCTTTAATATTATCATCTCTTTTTATTGGTAGACCTTCTATAATTTCTCCATCAATATCTAAAATGTCTTCTATTCTTTTATGAGAACATAAAATTTGATACAAGTCTGTCGGAAATTGATGCAAAGTATGTGTTCCAAATACAATATCAAAAAAAGGATAACTTTGCCTTAATTTTTCTACAATATGCTTTTCTTGCATCATACATCCACCAATGGCAATAATTGTTCCCTTTTCTTCTTTATATTTTTTTACTTCTCCCAATTTTCCAAATAATCTATCTTCTGCATTTTCTCTGACACAACAGGTATTAAATACAATTAAATTACTATCTGCTAAATTTTCTGTTTTGGTATAGTTCATTTTTTCTATCATACCACATAATTTTTCTGAGTCATTTTCATTTAATTGACATCCCATTGTTAAAATGCTATACTTTAAGTTTTTTCCTTCGTTTAATTTCGCTACTTTTTGAATATCTTCTAGTTGCTTCTCTATTTGTTTTGTCACGTTATTTCCTCCGCTCGTTTTAGTTTGTTTATGCATCAATATATATTGTTTCATTTTTCTTTGAGAACTTCTATATTTTATCTTAATTTGTCGTTTTTTGCAAGAGGTTTTTAGAGCAAAAAATCTTGCTTTTTCTTTTTTAAAGCAAGATTTTATATTGTGACATTTTTTGTCTCATTTTCAATTATATAATTTTCTTCATCAGACATATAAAGCCTCCTAGTTTATATTATACCATTTCCAACAAAAAATAAGTGTGAATTACTTCACACCAATTTTTATTGAATACCATATTTTTTCTTAAATTTGTCTGCTCTACCACCTGTTGTTTCCCTTTTTAAGTTTCCTGTCCAGAATGGATGGCATTTTGAACAAATATCAACTTTCATATCTGCTTTGGTTGAATTTGTTTTCATAACATTACCACAAGCACAAGTAATTGTTGCTTCTGTGTAATTTGGATGTATAGCTTCTTTCATTTAGTCTTCACCTCTCCCTTAATTGAATTCATAAACACTGTTATTTATTGTAACATAGTTTTTTTTGTTTTTCAAGTATTTTCCTTTTATGTTTTGTGCAAATTGAAATTATTTTTAAGCCTTATTTATTTTCTATTATTTTACATATTACATTTCATTTTCCATTTGCTTTCGTTGTACATATTCTGCTGATGCTCTGACTTCTTCCTCCATAGATGCTTTATGTACTAGTTTATTAACAATATTAAATAAACAAGCAATAATTAAAACAAATAATAATAGTTTTTTCCAAATTTTTGCTATCATTTGCTTTCTCCTTATTTTTCTATTACCAAATTGCAATTACTCTTATATTGTCGACCTTTATATTCACTATATTACTATTATACTATACTTTTCAAAAAAGTCAATGTCTAGTTTTACCTTTCCTCTTCTCTATCTGATTGTTCTGTATGTAGACGTCTTACTCTTTCCATTCTTTCTTCTTGAATCATTTTTCTTGTTCTTCTAGGATAATTTCTATCATTTAGTTTTTCAACTAATATTTTTGCTTTACTAACATCTTGTATATCACCATATTTTTCAATATAACGTTGTAAAAAATCTTGTATTCTTTTATTATCTCTGCCTTTATAATTACTAGCATTATCCTATAAGAGATCATTAAAGTTCTTTTTTAAAGTTCTTACTGTAGTTACGCTTATTCCTGGGCAAAGTGCATCTATTTCTCCTATAGTCATTCCTAATTTAAGCATATCTAATATATTTTGTTTTAGTTCATTTGAACTTATCTTTTTCATAAAAAAGTTGCTCCTCCATTTTTTATCATTCTGTTAGTACATAATAGTATAGAACAAATTTTATTTTTTTCATTATTTTTTACAATTTTTTTAAAAATATCCTCCATATTTTTTGTATTTTTGAAAATACTAATAATAGAAAATTTGAAATATAGGAGATTTTAGATATGAAAAAATATACGAAATGGGTTTTAATTTTAATTGGAATCATTGTAATTGCTGGTGTTGCATATTTCTTTTTATCACAAAGAAATTCTCAAAACAATCAAGCTACTCAAGGCAAAAGAACTACTACTGAAATTAATGTTCCTAATTTAGATACTAATTCTGCTACCAATAACAACATAAATAATGTTACAGAAAATTCACAAGTAAAACAAGAAGAAAAGGAACCAGTTGAAACAGAACTTGCACACTTTTCTACCGAAATTTTAGTAGAGGACAATAACCGTGATAATAATTTAGAGATAACTGCTTCTAAAATTAATGGTACTGTGGTAAAAAGTGGAGAAGAATTTTCTTTTAATGAAACAGTGGGTAACCCTACTCCTGACAAAGGCTATGAAAAAGCAGGAATTTTTGTCAATGGCAAAAAGGAGAAAGGTTATGGTGGCGGAAACTGCCAAGTTAGTACCACATTATATGATACTGTTTTAAAAGTAGATGGTTTAGATGTTACTGAAAGACATGAACACGGAAAAGAAGTAGGATATGTAGAAAAAGGAAAAGATGCCACTGTTGCTTATGATTACCTTGACTTAAAATTTAAGAATAATACAGGTTCTGATATTAAAATTTATGCAAATGTAACAGAAGAAAAAGTAAATGTAAAAATAGTGAAGCTTTCATAAAATAGTTTTTGTATCATTATTTTATATTGATTTCATTATTGACAAATGAATAGACAAAATTATTTTATATAGGTTGAAATTTCTAAAAACTTGTAATAAAAAAGCATTTCCAAAATACAATTAATTAAAGTATTTTGGAGGTGTTTTATGTTACAAAAAAATTGGTTACTTAAAATATATGTCATTTTACTTGTCTTTTTATTACTTTTTACTTCTATTTCTTTGGCAGATGATAGTATTTATGTTTGGTCCACAGAGTCAGAACCTTTAAACGAGACGCAAATTACAAATGCAAAAGCAGAAACTTCTGCTACTACCAACTTAAATTTAGAATCTGGTGGAGCAGTATTGATTGAGCAACATTCTGGTAAAGTACTTTATGACCATAATATGCATGAACAGTTACGACCTGCTAGTGTGACAAAAGTCATGAGTATTTTACTCATCATGGAAGCCATTGACTCTGGTAGAATTACTTATACTGATAAAATTCCTTGTTCTGAAAATGCAGCCAGCATGGGTGGTTCTCAAATTTGGCTTGATGTAAAAGAAGAATTAACAGTTGATGAAATGCTAAAAGCAATTTGTGTCGTTTCTGCTAATGATTGCACTGTTGCTATGGCTGAATATTTAGCTGGCTCTGAAGAAGCTTTTGTAGAACAAATGAATGAAAAAGCAAAAGAATTAGGAATGAATGATACTACTTTTAAAAATTGTCATGGAATCGATGAAGATGGTCATGTGACTTCAGCCTATGATATTGCTTTAATGTCTAGAGAATTATTAAATAATCATCCAGATATCACAAAGTATACAACTATTTGGATGGACAGTTTAAGAGATGGAAAGTCGGAGTTAGTTAATACCAATAAATTGATTAGAAATTATAAAGGTGCTACTGGTTTAAAAACTGGTTCTACTTCTGTAGCATTATATAATCTATCTGCAAGTGCCACCAGGGACGACTTATCTTTAATTGCAGTTATTATGAAAGCTCCTTCTACTAAGGTACGTTTTGCAGAAGCACAAAAATTGTTAGATTATGGTTTTAACAATTTTGAATATAAAAAGCTATCTAGTAAAGGTGAAATGATACAAGAAATTGCAGTTAATAAAGGAGTAGAAAAAACAGTAAAAGTAATTACAGAAACTGATTCAGGAGTTTTGATTGATAAAGGTCAGGATAAAAACATAGAACAAACCATTACCTTCGCAGAAAATATTAATGCACCTATTCAACAAGGTGAAATTCTAGGTAGTATTACCTACCAGTTAAATGGAGAGGAAGTTGGCAAAGTAAATCTTATAGCAGAAAACGCTGTACAAAAAAACACCGCATTTAACATGATTGAGTATGTTTACTCAAAATGGTTTTCACTATTTAGGATTTAAAATTTTATAATAAAAATAGTGAATTTTGAGCACTGTGCAATTTTCATAGGTCTAAGTGGCAACAACAAGGTGCAAAAATTCACTATTTTTATATAAAGATTATTTGTAAGAAATTATTCATCATAAGGCCTATTTTCTTCATTTTCCTCTGTTTCATCATATTCATATTCATAAGTCATATTATCTGTTCTTGGAATTTTTGTTCTTTTTGGTCTTATCTTGCTAATCATAGTAGAGTTTTCAGTATCTGCTAAATCATCTAGTGTTTCCTTTAATTCTCTTCTTGCTTTTTCTTTGTTTTTCATTTCTTCTTTTTTCTCTTCTTTTTTGTTTTGCATTGTTTTATTTAAAAGACTGTTCAATTTTTCCATTAAATCTGGCACATAATCTAAAAGTCTATCCACAGAAGAGCAATGCTCTACCGGTAACAATTTAACATTATTTTGTTGTACTACTAAAAATGCAACTGGAGAAATAGAAACTCCTGCTCCTGAACCACCACCAAATGGTAAACGATATTGTATTGCTTCTTCTTTTTCTTTTTTGGTGTACTCATCGATGGTTTCTCCTTTGAATTCACTGCCTCCTGCTGCAAAACCAAATCCTACTTTAGAAATAGGAATAATTACAATATTATTGGTGGTTTCAATTGGTTCTCCTATAATGGTATTGACATCTATCATGTCTTGAATACTATTCATAGCTGTAACCATAAGATTTTCGATTGGATGTTGTTCGCTCATTTTCATCACTTCTTCCTTTCTTAATAAAGATATATATTACATTTATAATATGTACCATTTTGATTTCAATTATACAATTAAATTTTATTTTATATAAAATTTTGTTATTATAAATAGGTGTTAGTACATATTGATAATTTTGAAACTGCTGATCTTTTGCTAAATGTGCTAATATATTAGAAAGAATAGTAGCACTTCCTGCAATTAAAAATGCTGTTATTATTGGACTTGAAAGTCCTAGACTTGCCTGTAAATTGAAATAAGCAATTTTAAGCTTTAACTTACCTAAAGTTTTTAAATCTTCTAGTTTAAACTCTTTTTCCAATTTTTTAATATCAATTTTTTCTAAATGCATTTTATGATACATTTTTTTAATTTTTCTGTCTCCTAATTTTATAGATAACCATTTGATTTTGTTAGCTAAATATAGTGACAATATCAGTGTTTCTTTATTGATGTTTTGCATATCTTTTGATTTATTTTTTCTTTGTATATTTTTGGCTTCTGTTTCTTTTACATTTTTTGATTGTTTGTTTACCATATTAGAAATTTCTAAGTTATCTAATTCTATTCGAAAAGTAGAAAAAAGGATAAGTAAGATAAAAATAGAAATAGCTACAATAATAGCGAGTAAAATAAAAACTAATATCATGATAACCTCCTTTTTGAAGTTATTTGATATTAGTTTTTCCTTTTTTGGGAATTTTAAACATATTTTTATATGTTTTTGACTTTGCAGTATATTATATTTTATTTTTTAATTGAACTACCAATTCTATCTTCTTAATATTCTTATATCAATATTTTATTTTGTTAATTATATTTAACTTATTTTTGATTTTGGTTTTGCTTTTTCTACTGTAATATCTCCAAAAATCTCCTCTTGGTTTGTTATTACCTTACTTCTTCTAGATAATTCTAATAGTCCCGTAAATGCTGTAACCACCTCTTGCTGATTACACTTTTTAAGTGAAAATAATTTATTAAATACAAATTTTCTTTTTCTAATTAATTCTTTGAAAATTTCTTTTACTTTGCTTTCTACTGTATAAGTATCTGTTAAAGCTATTTTTTCAATGTTTTTGGCATTTTCATTTAACTTGTGAGCATTTTTTTCTATTAATACCTGATAAGTTTGTGGTATCATTTCTTTTGTATAATTAACTTCTAACTTTTGTTTTGGAAGTTCAATTATTTCTGGTCCTCTAAATACTTTTTTTGAATTTTCTTCTAACATTTCTCGTAATTTTTTGGTAATTTCTTTATATTTTTTATATTCTATAATTCTTCTGATTAATGCTTATTCT
>CALXQF010000062.1 GCA_944390505.1 uncultured Clostridia bacterium
AAATATTTGATTTAAAATACCTTATTGAATTTTTAAATAAATAAAAAATGAATTAATATTTATACATATACATAAATCAAAAATTAATTAGCCTTATGGCTAGAAATATAATGATATTATTATATGGATATTTTTTACATTTTTCAAGTGAAATCGTATGACAGGATTTGATATTTTTCGGCATCCTTACAATGGGTCAAAACTATATGAAGATATGACTCTAATCTAATAATTTTTTTGAAATTTCACTTCAATTTTAAAAGTAGCATATCATCAATGCAATTTTGTGCTACTTTATATTGGAGCGTATGCAATACAGTGTGGTACGATTTGTGAAAGTCGCACCACACTGATATTGAAAAATATTCGTTTTATTATTAATAATATTAGTAGTATTGCTTTTCCTTTTATGTGCCTAATGTATATGGATTACTTTCTGTTCCACTTCCTCTGATTGTAAAATCTGGACTTTCACGAATATAACTTTTTTCCTAATAATTCAAAACAAATTTAATATTTTTATATTATTTTTAGATTCTGAATATTTTTTCGATTTCTTTTTATACTATATATATGGAAAGTTTTGATATTCAAAAAGATTTAGAAAATGGATTAAAAAATAAAGAATTTCAGGTATATTTACAACCTAAATTCGACTGTAGAACAGAAAAAATGGTTGGTGCTGAAGCATTAGTTCGTAGAGTAACTAATGGTATTTTAGTCATGCCAGATAGTTTTATATCTTTTTATGAACAAGCTGGAATCATTACTTATTTAGATAATTTTGTGTTAGAAGAAGTTTGTAAGCTTTTGCAAAAATGGCAAGAATCCGGAAAATATTGCTATGTTTCTGTAAACGAATCAGCCAAACATTTATCCAATAAAAATCATGGTATAGAAGTAATGAAAATATTAAATCACTATAAAGTTTCTCCTCATTTTATTGAATTAGAAGTAACAGAAAGTGCAATTATTCATGACATGGAATTGGCAAAAAAAGCGGAAGAAAGAATGCATGAACTTGGCTTTATTATCTCAATGGATGATTTTGGTGTTGGTTATTCTTCTTTTAGTGTTCTTAAAAACATACCTATTGATGTATTAAAGATTGATAAAATATTTTTAGAAGGTTTATTAAATAAAAGGCGTTTTCAAATTATTTTAGAAAGCATTATTGATATGGCTCATAAATTAAGAATGATTACTGTAATGGAGGGAGTAGAAAACAAAGAAGAAGTAGAATATTTAAAAGAAATTGGCTGTGATGTATTACAAGGTTATTATTTTGATAAGCCACTTCCGGTTCAGGAATTTGAAAAAAAATACATTTATCATTCTTAGGCACAAGCTTTTTATGTTCTACCTTTATTTTTCTATTTGTGTTTTGGTTCTAATTGACTTGTCTTGGTTTACTGTTAGTATAATTTCGCCACATAAATCTGTTCGAAAAATTTTAGTGTTTCCATTTTCTAGTCTTTGTAATACCCCTTGGTTTGGATGTCCAAAAGTATTATTAGTTCCTACTCCTATTAACGCAATTTTGGGCTTTACAAGTTCCAAAAAAGGTTCTATAGACGAGCTTTTTGAGCCATGATGTGCTACCTTTAAAACTGTAGATTGTAGCTGATTTGTATTTTGATATTTTTGAATTAATTGTTTTTCTGTAATTTCTTCAATATCTCCTGTCAGTAGCATACTAAATAGAGTATTTTGATTTTTATCTTTCCAATAAAATTGCGATACAATGGAATTATTATTTAGTATATTTTCTGTTATCAACTGCTCTTCTGGAAATAGGATATCAAAGTAACATTGCTTATCAACTATTACCTTATCTCCTTCTTTTACAATCATTAAATTGACTTTTTTACTTTGAACAATTTTTAAAAATTCTTGAAAATTATCTGAATTTTTCCCTTGTTTACTAATAATGACATTTTCCACTCTCATTTGCTCTAATATTGTAAATAGCCCTTCACAATGATCGGAATCCATATGAGTAAAAAACATATAGTCAATTTTGGTTATTGATTTATCTAATAGATATGGTAAAAGCGTTTTTTCTCCTACATCAAAATTTCCCATTTCACTTCCTCCTCCATCAATTAAAATAGTTTTTCTAGAAGGTGTTTGAATAAGAATGCTGTCTCCCTGACCTACATCAATCATGTGAATTGTTAAATGGTCAGTTGGAATTTTTTGGACAAAGTAAGGAAATACTATGAGTAAAATACAAATAATCATTATGATTTTTCTATATTGATTAAAAAAATATGATATTTTTATATGCTTTTTTGAATCTTCTGATTTTTCCATGGCAATTATTTCATTGGTGATTGGTAATAACTTTTTTTCACTTATCAAACTAGAATCTTGTGTTTCGATTGATGTATTTGTTGAAAAATTAGAATAGAATTGTCGAAAAAAGAAAAGAAAAAGAATGACATAGTATAATAAAATTTGCCATATTTTTGGTGTTACTAACCAAACCTGAGAAAATGGCAATTGACTTGTCATTTGTGCTATACTAATAAACAGTTGAAGTATTGGAGATAGAAAAAAAGAAAGAAAAACAGCAAATGGTTTGACGAGTAATAGTATAAGAAAAATCATACCTAATACTAGAGCAATTCCAGATATCGGAGATGCTAATAAATTGGAAATTAGGAAAATAGTAGATAGAGTATTAAAATGATAAATCATGATTGGAATAATAATGATATTCGCAGCAATGGATACAATTGCCATTTCTTTGATATAGTGTAACATCTTTTGTAATATATTTTTGAGTTGCCTCACCTTTGGTTGTTTTTTTATTTTTTGTATTTCTAAAACTTCATTTTTTGCTTTTGGAGATACCATTAATCTTTTTGCAAAAAGAATAATCCCGATTGTTCCCCCATATGAAAGTTGAAATCCTATATCAAATAAAGAATATGGATTGCATACTAAAATAATAACAGTACTAATTCCTAAATTTTGATAAGTATCTAATTTTCTATGTAATATTTCGGAAAGCAAAAGAAAAATAGACATGATGCATGCTCTCATAATAGAGGGAGCATTTCCTACTAAAGCCATAAAGAACAGAATGAATAAAATGAGAAGTATTTTTTTCCATTTTCGGTGAATTCTAAAGATTCCTAGAAATGTTGTAACAGTTGGCAAAATATAGGCAATATGAGACCCTGAAATGGCTAACATATGTGATAAACTACTTTGCCTAAAGCTTTCTTGAATATCTTCTGTAATATAGCTTTGGTCTCCTAATAACAAACCAATACAAACACTTGCTACATCAGGTGAAAATATATTTTGTATTTCACTTATTATTTTATTTTTTAATGCAAAAATATTGGTAAATATTGAATTAATTTGATTTTTCGCTATTTTTTGAATATCCTGTGATTGTATCGTTACACTGCCTTCTATCTTCTTTGTTCTTAAATATAAATCATAATCAAACCCACCTTCATTTCTACTAGTGGTAGGTACTTCGTATGTAGCTGTAAAAGATATCAATTCTCCATATTCTAATTGAATGGGATGTTCTTTTTCTTTTTTGATATTGCATAACAATTGAAATGGTTTTGTTATTTTGGCTTTCGTTTGCAAATTTTCCATTTCAATTACTTTTATTTCATATACTAGCTTATAATCTTTATCTTGTGGATTTGAAACTATGATTGCTTTGATTTTCACTTCTTGCTCTCCATAATTTTCTAATTTTTGCAAATGATTTTTTTCTAAATTTGATATATAGAAATAAAAGATTGTAAAAAATAAAAAACATAAAAATAAATGCATTCGATATTTTGGTAAAATAATTGCTAATATTAAGAACGTTAAAAATACACATGATAAAAAGGCTATATGATAAAAATATAGCCCCACAATAATTCCTAAAATACTTGCAATGGAGGCGATAGCAAATGTTCTCATATATTCCTTTCTATTGCCCCCAATATGTTTCTAAATTAATCTTAATCCTGCATAAAATCTTCCTGCATACATGGTATTTAAGCTGGAAATTGTCACAGTATAAGTAGTAGTTGATGCATGTATAAAATTGCCATCTTCTATGTAGATTCCACAATGTCCTATGCCTTCTCCTGTTTCATAATCTGTTAAAAATACAATATCTCCTGTTTTTAATTCGCTTTGTTTGCTTACTTTGGTTCCCTTTCCACTACGGTATTGAGAAGTTGCTCCATGTGGAAGACTAATTCCAAAATGTTCATATACATACATCGTAAAACCTGAACAATCAAAAGTTCCATTAGAACCATTTCCACCATATACATATGGATATCCTAAATATTTTTTAGCATAGGCTACCACATCTGTTCCCTTTGTTTTAGAACTAGTTGTTGCATTTTCGTTTTGTCCATTATTTGTGGTTTGTGTAGTGTCATTAGAATTGCTTGTATCATTTTGACTTTGTTCTTCTGCATCTTGATTTTCAGAGTTTTGTTCTTCTACTTTTTGTGTATTAGTAGATGTTTCTTCTGCATCTTCCTCATCTTGTGTACCTCTTGGTGTTGTATTTGCCCTAGATGTTGTGTTTCTTGTATCTGATACATATTCTTTTGATATGTAACCTGTGTCATCTCCAGATTGTACCTGATACCAATCTCCTTCTTCGCCTAAAATTGTTACTTGTGAATTGAGAGATAATACTCTAATGACCGAATGATTAGTTCCAGCACCTTCTCTTAAGTTTACACTTTGCTCACTAACATAACCTATTCTTTGTGTTGTATCATCAGATGAACCATTGTTACCTGTTGCGGTATTTGGACTATCTTCTAGAACATCACTTCTTACCCAGCCATTAAATTCCTCTGCTTGTATATAGGACCAACCATTCATTTCAGTAATAAGTAAAACCTCTGTGCCTGTATTTAATTGACCTATCGTACTTGCATAAATTAAAGGTAAGATTCTAGCTGAGGTATTTTGTTTTAAGTTTTTATATACAATTACTGGAGTTTGTGATGTTGTAGTATTTTCCTCTCCTTGCACAGTTTCATTTGATTCTGTATTGCTTTGAGCATTTTCATTTGCTGTATTTGTATTTTGTGCATTTTCATTTGTTGTATTTTGTGTACCCTCACCTGTTGTATTAGCACTTTGGTTATTATTTTCTTGTTCATTTGTTGTTTGATTGCTTTGTGAGTTTCCTTCTTCACTGGAAGATGTTTCTCCTACTACTTCTACATATTCTTTACTCACATAACCTGTATATCTTTGGTATTGAATTTGATACCAATCTCCTTCTTCGCCTAGTACCTCACATTCTACACCTTCAGATAGCATTGCAATAATGTCTGCATCTGTTGATGGTCCTCTTCTTATGTTTAATGTTTCTGCTGTTACTCTTACTGTTGTTGCGGCTTGTGATGTGATCATCATAGCAAAAATTGCGATCATTGTTAGTAAAGCAGTAATGAGCCATTTTTTGAAATGTTTCATGTAAGAAAATCTCTCCTTTATTGATAATTTTTTCAATCATCTATTCTATATAATTACGAACATAGTATATAATTAATTGCGAAAAATGTCAATGATTTCATCTTTGTTAATTTTATATGATTTTCTTTGCTTCATGTCATTTTTTATTTAAATCTTAATTTTATACAGGCTCCTTCATTTTTTTTAAATTTTTATTAATATTTTTATTATTGCTTTACTTATTAATTGAATTGATATATAATATTTATATATTAAAACAAATGTTTTGTATCGTAATTGTTCAATATAAGTATAGAAATAGTTTTCAGAACTTATCTGATATATATAGAAATTGTAAGGTCATAAGGAGGATATATAAATGTATTTAATGTATCTGGATGAAAGCGGTAGCACAGGACTTGATTTAGATAATAAAAATCAACCATATTTTGTATTGGCTGGGGTTTGTGTAAAAGATTCTAAATGGCATGAGATAAATGATTATTTTGAGCAGGAAAAAATTAAAATATATTCCGACTTTAGAAACATAGAAATACATACAAATGAACTATTTAACTCTAATCCTAAATCACCTTTTTACAGAAATCCTTGGCAAGACAATTTAAATACTTTAGAAAAGCTTGGAGATTTAATTTGTTCATTAGATATAAAATTATCTTATGCTATCGTTAATAAAAAATTTTACAAAAAACATTTTGGAAATAATATTGTTGTTGACCCTTATTTATATTCCTTTGCTGTTGTGTATGAAAACTATAATAAATATTTGAAAAAGCACAATGATTATGGAATAATTTTCTGTGATGAATTAAAAAAGATGGAGCAAAGCCTAGAAATTTTATATCCAAGATTAAAAGAGGATAATAGAAATATTATTGAGAAAACATTTTATTTAAATTCAAGAAAGAACAATTTTATACAAATAGCTGATATATGTTCTTTTTATATAAATAAATTTAATTGTATTATGGCAAAATCATCTACAATGGATAAGTATAAAACATCTCATTGTTTTAGAATGTACTCAAAGATTAAAAATATTTTAAGCGATTCAAAGAAAAGTATAGCTTTAAACCATATTGATAATTATTTTAAATAAAAAATGTGCAAGGAGCGGTTCTTTGCAAACCCTTTAGGCTCCTGACGAGGAACCTACTACTCCCTGCTTCTAAACACATTATAACATATAATCGTCTAGAATGTCAAACGTTTTGACAATAATATTCTACTCGTATTTTTTAAAATTATTCTTAAACAAGTGGTTTAATTACAAAAATAGCAAGGTATTACAAACTATGCAACCCTTGCTATTACTATATTTTTAAGCAATAATTTCTGATACAACACCAGAACCTACTGTACGTCCACCTTCACGAATAGCGAATCTTAATCCGTTTTCGATAGCGATTGGTGTAATAAGTTCAATAGTCATATCTACGTTATCACCTGGCATAACCATTTCTGTTCCAGCTTGTAATTCGATAACACCTGTAACGTCTGTTGTTCTGAAATAGAATTGTGGTCTATATCCATTGAAGAATGGTGTATGACGTCCACCTTCTTCTTTTGTTAGAACGTATACTTGTGCTTTGAATTTTGTATGTGGATGAATTGTTCCAGGTTTTGCTAATACTTGACCTCTTTCAACTTCATCTCTTTGTGTTCCTCTTAATAGAACACCAATGTTGTCTCCAGCTTCTGCTTGGTCTAATGTTTTTCTAAACATTTCTACACCAGTAACAACTGTTTTCTTAGCTTCATTTGCTAAACCAACGATTTCAACTTCGTCTTGTAGTTTAACAACTCCTCTTTCAACTCTACCAGTAACAACTGTTCCTCTACCACTGATTGTCATAACGTCTTCAATTGGCATTAAGAATGGTTGGTCTGTTGGTCTGTCTGGTGTTGGAATATAGTTATCAACTGCATCCATTAATTCTTTAATTGGTGCATATACAGAATCATTAGGATCTGTAGATGTACTTTCTAGTACTTTTAAAGATGAACCTTTAACGATTGGAATTTCGTCTCCTGGGAAACCATATTCTGTTAATAGGTCTCTAACTTCCATTTCAACTAATTCTAATAATTCTGGATCAT
>CALXQF010000063.1 GCA_944390505.1 uncultured Clostridia bacterium
AAATATTTGATTTAAAATACCTTATTGAATTTTTAAATAAATAAAAAATGAATTAATATTTATACATATACATAAATATTGCATAAATCAAAGTAAGTAAAGCCTTATGGCTAGAAATATAATAATATTATTATATGGATATTTTTTACATTTTTCAAGTAAAATCGTATGACAGGATTTGATATTTTTCGACGTTTTTTAAATAAATGAAAAATATAAGTGGTTGGAATTTGACAAACACTAGTCTTTGTCAAATTTTCAAAAGTGGTGGACCATTTACAGTTCACCACTTTTTAGCAATATCGACTCCCTGAGAATCTTTCAATGCAACTTATTATACTATTGTGTTATAAGAGTTGTACGGAAGCCAATTCCACGCATTTCCGTTGAGGCAATGCCATTACAATGGTTAAATTCAAATATACCGTAGTACTTCCCATTAATGTCTAAGTTATCATTTGTAATATAAAAAATAATGCAAATATTTCGTCATTTAACTGTTCTTAACACTTACATTAATCTTATTCACTTTTACATTTAGTTCTCTGGTAATAATATTTTGAATTTGTGCAACTTGCTGTTCATCTAAACTATTTGCTTTTACTACAGCTGTGACATTCCCATTATTCACAAATAATACTACATCTTCAAATCCTTTTGTTTTAATCAAATTTTCTGCTATCATAATTGCATTTTTCTCATTATTAATTCTCTGAATTTCTTCTTGTGCATTTGATTTTTCTTCTGAAGCTAAATTATCTGTTTCTAAGATTTTTTGGTAATTTTCTAGCATTTGTGAATACATATTATCTCTGTCTAAACGAGATTGTGCAAAATAGCTATCTTCTGTAGAAGTTTGAAAATTAGACTGTGCATTTACTTGGTTATTTGTTTGTGCATTCGGATTTTCATTATTAACATTACTATTAGAAATATCATTTACATTACTGTTTTTTTCTGTATTCTCATTATTTACACTATTACTAATTTCTGAATTGGTATTATTTGATTCAGTATTTACTATATTGTTTTGATTTTCTCCTTCTACTACTTGATTAGCACTTACTAAGGTAGCATCTCCTATTGCTGCCATTTCTTCTGAATCTGCTAAACTGCTTGTAGCTAATAAATTTTGATTATTCTTTTGCTGATTAGCAAAATTCAAATAACCTGCTGTTACTAACATTAACGCAATTACAAAAATAACAATCTGATTTTTCTTAAAATTTTTTATCATAATATTTCCTCACTTTCTTTTATCAATTCTCGCTCACCATAGCAAATACCTGAATCTTGTGAGAAGATATCCCAGTTACCGCTTCTACTGCCTGAATAATATTTGCTTTGATATTAGTATCTGTTGCCCCTTGTGCAGTGATGATAGCACCTTCTACTTTAGGACTGACAACACTTTGGGTAATCGGTGTTTTCTCTCCATCTGTTTCTTGATAAATGATTTCTTTTTGTACATCAGTTTCAATAATTTTCCTTGTTCCACCACTAGTATCTGTTTCTTCTGTGTCTTTTTGAGAAGTATCTTCATTATACATAGGAACAGTTTGGCTTGTTTGAGAATAAGTAATCAATACTTTTACTTTTCCTACTCCTTCTATTTGTCCTAATATTTCTTCTAATTGTAAAGCCAGAGTATCTTGAGCCGTTAAGCTAGCTGTGGAAACAGTAGCATTTTGGTCATCAATCTGCTCTGCTAATTTTTTATTAGGATCTACTGCTGGCTCTTGCTTACTATCTTCTCCTCCTCCATTCCAAATTAAATTAATAATAATGAGAGTAACAACTAGAATGACTAAAAATACAGCTAAATTTTCGATTTTCTTTTTATTTTCTGTTTGCCCTCCTTTGGCAATTAATGCTTTTATCTTGTCCTTTAGCATATATATGCCCTCCTTTTTTAATTTATGTGAATATTTTCTTTTTCTATTTCATATACACCACTTAAATATTCTTTTAATTCATTCTGTTCTTTTGTTGACAAGCCTTTTTCTTTGTCTGCATCTGTATTATTTTCAGATTGTGTAGTATTATTAGAATTTGTATCACTTTTTGATTGTGTATCATTGTTAGAGCCTGCAATATTTCCTTCTTGTGAATTTGCTCCTCCATTTTCAATTTTTATTTCTACTTCATTAATACTTGCAATTTGATTTACTGTACTATTATTTTCTTGCTCTTGGTTTTCTTCATTTTCTAATTTTCGCAATGATAAATTAATTTGTTTTAGGGTATATTGTTCATTATCCTCTATTTCTAAATCAATACTAATGATTTCATAGCCTTTTGATTTTATTTTTTCAGTCATATCACTTTTTAGACTATTGATATAAATATTTTTAATTTGTTCTTCTTGACTGGCCTCTAATTCTTCTTGCGTATTAGTACTAGAAGCCTGTACATATTCATCTAAATCAATGATGTTAGATAAAGAAAAATTATTTCCAGATAATTTTGTAATCACTGGTGATACAATGGTAAAAAGAATATATACTCCAATCACGACTTTAATATATTTTTTGCAATTTCCTTGTGGTAAAATCATTTCAATAATAGTGCTAATGATGACCGCAATAATAATACCTTGAATCCAACTATTTACCCACTCCATTATTTTTTCTCCTATCTATACATAAGCCCGCTATTCGTAATTTTAATCACTAATGTAGTACCTACAATTAACATCACTGAAATACTACACATGATCGCTAAGAGCAACTTAAAAGTATTTCCCATTTCTTCTAATAATTTTACAATTTTACTATCTGCAATTGGTTGGCAAATTGCCCCTGCTAAATAATATAGCCCCATCAGCACTGCTAATTTAATAATTGGTAAAATGCAAATCCCAACAATGATAATCACTCCAATAATTCCTACTGCATTTTTTAAAATATTGCTACAACCTATCACAGTATCTACCGCATCTCCTAATATTTTTCCTACTACTGGAATGAAATTAGAAACAGCTGCTTTGGCTGTTTTTGCTGTAATTCCATCTACTGTACTGCTTAAACTTCCCTCTACAGAAACAACTCCTATAAATAAAGTTAAGACAATTCCTAATATCCATACCACTGTTGAGTTAAAAAATTTAGAAAGCTTGTCCACCTGAATTCTTTCCGAAACTTTTGAAACAATATTGAGTGCTGTGGAAAATAATACAAATGGTATTAAAACTGTTGTAATAAAATTTCCTATAAAAGTAATAATAAATAGAATAATTGGTTCTAGTAGACTGGCTGAAGCAATACTTCCTGTTGTTAGCATTAAAGTAATTAGTATTGGTATTAAACTATTCATAAAACCAACTAGGTTTTGAATTGTTTCTTGAACCATTTCCATGATATCTGCAAAATTTCCCATAATCAATGTTACAATTAAAATATATTGTACATAATAAGTAATCTGCGATACGCTTTTGTTTTCTAATCCATCACTAATACTCTTTAAAATACTATGAATAATGATAATCACTATTACACTACCTAAAACACTAATACAATCAAGAATTTCTCCTCCAACTAAATTCAAAATACTTTGTAAAATTGTTGTATTATCAATGTTTCCAGTAATAGCTGCATTAAATAAGTCATTCATATCTACATCTTGAAAAATATCTTCTGTATATTTTTGTGCTTCTTCCAAAAAACCTGCAATATTAAGGCTGTTTTGTTGCGATTCTAAAACTTCTTCTTGTGAAGTACTAGCTTGTTCATCAGTTGCAAAACTATCATGAGAAAAAAGGGTGAAAAATAGGAAGATGATTAATAAGATTTTATATGTTTTCTTCATAGTAGTATCATTCCTCCCCATTTCATTATTTTTTCATCTGTATGTTAGGACAAAAGGGGACAGTCACCAATGGTCCTATTTATTAGGACTAAATAAGTCTGTCCACAATGGTCCTATTTTTTATTTTATGGTAAGATTTGTATAATGGTTTCTAATAGGCTTGCAATAATAGGAATTGACATAGAAATAATAATCACTTTTCCTCCTAAATCCACTTTATTGGCAATTGCCGTTTCTCCCGAATCTTTACAGATGCTAACTGCAAATTCTGTTAAAAAAGCAATTCCTGTAATTTTGATTAGTAATACTAAAAACTCGTTATTCAAAGTAGTTTTATTAGATAAAGTCGTTAGTAAATCTACGATTGCTTCCATCTTGTCCATAATCAATACTAAAATAAGAACACCTGCTGCTAAAGAAACATATAAAACAAATTCTGGACGATATTGTTTTACAATGACAATAATAATTAATGCAATTAATCCGACTCCAATAATTTTAATAATATCCATTCTCTCTCCTATAGACCAAACATTGTTCTTACATCTGTAAATAATGTACTGATTTCTTTAATCACTAATGTTAGTACTATTACCAAACCAGCTAAGGTTGTCATCATTGCTTGATCTTCTCTTCCCGCCCTTACCAAAACTTGATAAAGTACTGCTACTAAAATTCCAATTGCTGCTATTTTAAATAATAAACTAATATCCATCAAACTTTCCCTCACTTTCAATCCTTTGTTCTTGCTATTAAATAAGAATAATCGCAATTGTTAGTCCAGTAATAATTCCCAGAGTTCTATACATTTTTTCATTTTTTCTTCTTTCCTCTCCTGCATTTTCTAATTGAGATGTTAAAAACTGATTAACTACCTCAATTTCACTGATTTGCCCTTCTAAATCAGTTTGGCCTAATAACCTGCTTAAATTCTTAAGCACTTCCTTATCTTCTTTTGTAAAATTACATTCTACTTCTTCTAGAGCATGAATCCATGCATCTCCTGCACTTTCTTCTCTCATTCTACTAGCTGCTCTTTCAAAAACTTGACCAATATTTCCTTGTATTTTATTTGCAATTTCCATAAAAATACTTGGAATTGGCTCATAGGTAAATTTTATTTTTGTAGCAAACATATTTAAAGCATTTTTCATTTCTTTAATTTCTTTTTCTCTATTAGCATATTTTTTAGAAAATAATATTCCAATTGCACTACTAGCTCCTATCACTAACGCTAATAAAAATAATTTAAATACAAACATTTTGGTTTCCTCCCAATTTTTCTAAAGTAAATTTAATTTTTTTCTTTCTAAACTACCTGTTTATTTTCTCTATCATCATATGCTAAACAAACTTTTCTATTCTTTTCTAATAATAAAACTTTTTCTATCTTATGTCCCAATACTAATCTGTTCAAAACAGGGTTTTGTTCCACTTCTTCCATACTTCCTCCATGTGCTGTAAAAATGCCATTAACTCCTGAGGTAATTGCATATTCAATTGCTTGTACATCTTCTAAACTTCCAATTTCATCTGCAATAATTACTTTCGGACTCATAGAACGAATTAACATTCTCATTCCGATTGCTTTTGGAATATTATCTATTACATCTGTTCTCATTCCTAAATCGTTTTGTGCTACACCTTTGTCTATTGCTGCAATTTCTCCTCTTTCATCTACTACTCCACAAGTAATTCCATGAAAGTTCATTTCTGTAACTCCATTGCTAATTCTACGTACTAAATCACGTAACAGTGTAGTTTTTCCTACTCCTGGTGGAGATACAATTAATGTATTATAAACTCTATTTTGATAAGTATTTAATACGTAAGGTAATGCTTGATTACTACAATTGAAAATTTGTCTTGCAATACGAAAGTTAAGTCCACTA
This sequence comes from uncultured Clostridia bacterium, assembly GCA_944390505.1. Lineage (GTDB taxonomy): Bacteria > Bacillota > Clostridia > TANB77 > CAG-508 > CAG-273. Next base: position 5,700 of record CALXQF010000063.1, read on the forward strand.
ATATAGTTTAGATTTGTCACTTTTCCATCTTTCATCACAGCATTTCCTACTATTCCTACACGGTGACCTCCTTTTAAAGTCAAGAACCCTTCACATATTTGATTTTGATAAGAATAAATAGAATTATCACATATTTTTTGTAAAATTTGTAAAATAAACTCTGGTGTGATTTTGTAATCAATAATTTTTTCCTGTATTGCATTTTTCAGAATAACTGGTTTGCCTGTCCTAATTCGAATTTCTTCTATTTTTTCTATTTCATTTAGTCTAATTATTCTTCTTAATTCTTCTGGAAAAAATAATAATATTTGTTCCACTGCTTGTACTCCTTCTAATACATAAAAAAACATAGTCATATATATTAATATATATGCTATGTTTTTTATTTTAGAACTTTATTGATAAAAGTAATTTAATTTTCCCAATTATGATATACATTCATTACATCATCTAAATCTTCTAACATATCTAATAGTCTTTGCATTTTCTCTTCGTCTTGTTCACTTAATTGAATATAGGTAGCAGGTACCATTTGTACCTCTGCCTCTAAAAATTCAAGTCCGTTATTTTCTAATGCTTCTCTGACTTTTGAAAAATCTTCTGGCGCAGTGGTAATTTCATAACATTCTTCTGTTGTATTAAAATCTTCTGCCCCTGCATCTAGCGCTAACATCATAATATCATCTTCTGATAAATTAGTAGTCGTTTTATCTATTACAATAACACCTTTTTTGCTAAATAAATAAGATACGCAACCTGTTGTGCCTAGATTTCCTCCTGCTTTGTCAAAAGCATGTCTTACATCTGCTGCTGTTCTATTTCTGTTGTCTGTACTTGCTTGTACAATAACTGCTACACCATTTGTCCCATATCCTTCGTAAGTTACTTCTTCATAGTTTTCATTATTTCCTGCTCCTGATGCTTTTTTAATTGCATTATTAATAGTATCATTTGGCATGTTATTTGCTTTACATTTTGCAATCACATCTTTTAATTTGGAGTTTCCAGCCGGGTCAGGACCTCCTTGTTTTACTGCAATTAATAATTCTCTTCCTAGTTTTGTAAATATTTTTCCTCTTGCAGCATCTGCTTTTCCTTTTTTTGCTGCAATATTGTGCCATTTGCTGTGTCCTGACATGGTTAATTCCTCCTTCTCGATTTTTTCAGTATTTAAGCTATTTTAAGTTGTTCTATTATATAAAATTTTTAAGCAACACCATAAGTATTTTACCACATTTTTTCTTGTTTGTGTAGTATTTCTTTACAAAAATAAACTTTTGCTTTTTCCATGATTAAATCATTCCTTTCTTTTTTTATTTTATAACATCATTGATATTATACCACTTTATATCATTTGGAGTCTACTCCAAGTCAATACCTACTGTATAAAAATAGTCTTATTATTGTTCTTGTTAAACTGTGGCCTTTAATGGTTCTGTCATTGCCAAATAATATGCTGGCGTTGCCAAAACTAACATGTCTGCTTTTCTCATACATACCTCCATTTTTTATCATCTAATAATTTTACATATTTTCATATAATGGTATAATAAAATTCAAATTAGTATCCATCGTATCTGACGCTTCATATATAGACTTCATATTGTTTGCTTCTGACTCTGGTGCTAATAGATTTTGCATATATTGTTTTCATATTGGTTTGTTTTCATGTTTATTGTTCCTCAAAATAGTACTTGTTTTATTCATATCTTCCAGTTCTCTATTATTTTTTTAGGAATATTTAAATTATCATATCCAATTCCTAATTTGATTGCTTTATCTCTTTCACCATGGCAATCAGAACCACCGGACATTAGTAAATTTTTATCTTTACAATATTTTTCTAATAATTGTATTTGTTCTTT
>CALXQF010000064.1 GCA_944390505.1 uncultured Clostridia bacterium
CCAAAAAGAAAAAAAGTTTATTCGTGAAATTCTTAGAACAATTCAAAGATTTTATGATTATTATTTTAATCATAGCAGCGATTATTTCAGGGATTGTAGGCTATTATGAAGGAGAAGGAATTACAGATTCCATTATTATTTTAATTGTTGTTATTGTGAATGCGATTATTGGAGTAGCACAAGAAAGCAAAGCAGAAAAATCATTAGAAGCACTCCAAAAATTAAGTTCTCATGTGGCAAAAGTAGTTCGTAATGGAAATGTAGAAGTAGTACCATCCAAAGAACTAGTACCAGGAGATATTGTCGTTTTGGATACCGGAGATTATGTGCCAGCAGATTTAAGGCTGATAGAAGCAATTAACTTAAAAGCACAAGAAGCTTCTTTAACTGGTGAATCTGTTCCAGTAGATAAAAATACACAAACTATAGAAGATGAAAAAGTAGAACTAGGCGATAGAACGAATATGGTATTTTCTTCTAGTTTAATTACTTATGGTAGAGGTAAAGGAATTGTAGTAGAAACAGGAATGAATACAGAAGTGGGCAAAATTGCAGGAATGATTAATGAAACAATAGATACCCAAACCCCTCTACAACAAAAATTAAATAAACTAGGAAAGACCCTAGGAATTGCTGCTATTTTAATCTGTATTGTCATTTTTGTAGTTGGTTTATTATATGGAAAAGATCCAATCGATATGTTTATGACAGCAGTGAGCTTAGCAGTAGCAGCTATTCCAGAAGGACTAGCAGCAGTATCTACTATTGTACTTGCAATTGGTGTACAAAGAATGGTAAAAAAACATGCCATTGTAAAAAAATTGCCAGCTGTAGAAACATTAGGAAGTACTACTGTTATCTGTTCTGATAAAACAGGAACCTTAACACAAAATAAAATGACAGTAAAGAAAGTATTTTATAATAATCAATTAGTAGATATGGAAAAAATTGATGCTAACAATATTCCACAAGAATTACAAAGGCTTATTTCTATTAGTATGTTTTGTAATGATACCAAAGTGGCAGCTGATAAAACATTAACAGGAGACCCAACAGAAACCGCATTAATAGATATGGGATTTCAATTAAATTATGAATCTAGCATATTAGAACAATATCCAAGAGTAAAAGAATATCCATTTGATTCTGAAAGAAAACTAATGACAACAGTTCATAAAGTAGATGACCATTATGTAGTATATACAAAAGGCGGAGTAGATGAGTTATTACAAAGATGTAATAGCTATGTAATAAATGGAGAAGTAAAACAGGATTTAGAAAATTATAAAAACGAAATATCAGTTAAAAACAAAGAAATGGCACAAAATGCACTTCGTGTACTTGCTATGGGATATAAAGAATTAGAACATGAACCAACAGACGAAGAAATACAAACAATCGAACAAGGTTTAACATATGTAGGAATGGTTGGGATGATAGACCCACCAAGAGAAGAAGTAAAAGATGCAGTAGCAAAATGTAAAAGAGCAGGAATTAAAACTGTCATGATTACAGGAGATCACAAAATTACTGCTATTGCCATTGCAAAAGCATTAGGCATTTTAGAAAATGAAATAGAAGCAATTACTGGTAGTGAATTAGAGCAAATGTCTGATGAAGACCTAAAGAAAAACATTAGACAATATAGTGTTTATGCAAGAGTATCACCAGAACATAAAGTAAGAATTGTAAAGGCATGGCAAGCAAATGGAGAAATTGTAGCCATGACAGGAGATGGTGTAAATGATGCACCAGCACTCAAAACATCCGATATAGGTTGTGCAATGGGAATTGTAGGAACTGATGTATCAAAAGAAGCGGCAGATGTAATTTTAACAGATGATAATTTTGCAACGATTGTTTCAGCAGTAGAAGAAGGTAGAAGAATTTATGATAATATTTTAAAAGCAATTCAATTTTTGTTATCCAGCAACGTAGGAGAAATTATAGTATTATTTGTTGCTATTTTAATTACACCATTATTAAGCAAATGGTTTGGAATTACAGATGTTAATTTAATTGTACCATTACTACCAATTCACATTTTATGGATTAACTTAGTAACAGATTCTTTGCCAGCATTAGCTTTAGCAGTTGATCCAGCAGAAAAAGACGTGATGGATAGAAAACCAACCAAAGCAAAACAGGGCATTTTTACAAAAGGAATGACATGGAGAGTTATTTACCAAGGAGTTATGATAGGAGCAATTACCTTAATTGCATTTGTGATTGGACTTGCTACACCAACAGACCAGTTACCAGTAGTAGAAGTAACCAATAGCCAAGGAATTGTAGAAACTCTTTCTGAAGAAGAAGTAAGAGTAGAAATAGGGCAAACAATGGCATTTACTGTACTTGCTTTATCGCAATTAGTGCATGTATTTAATATTAGAAATAACAAAAAATCAATTTTCAAGACTGGAATTTTCAATAATAAACAATTAATTTTAGCAACTGTTGTATCAGCAGCTTTAATGATTATCATCTTATGTGTACCAACATTAAGACACATTTTCAGCATACCAGTATTACCATTAATGAATATTATAGAAATTGTGATTTTAGTATTGATGCCAATCGTAATTGTAGAAATATTTAAGCTATTGAAAATTAATACGACGAAAGAAGAGTAAAAAATAAAAAAACCTTAAATTGGCTATTAAAATTTTTAAAAATAGTGTATACTATGATAGAAATATGTCAATTTAAGGTGTCTTTTTATGGTAATGTATCAAATAGAAAGTGTAACAAAAAGAAAAAATAAAAAGAAAATAGCAATTATTATCATTATCGCTATTCTTTTTGTTATGCTTTCTATTTTTTCAGCTATTCAACTAGCAAACTATTTACACAATAAAGAAAATATAGCACAAAATGAAAATCAAACAGAAGGAACTACGCTTGCAGAAGGCGACAAAGTAAGTCAATCAGAAGAACAAAAAGATAAGGAGAATAATAATGCAGAAGAACAGACTGAAAAACAAAATATAGGAAGTTTAACAAAAGAACAAATAAATGCAATTAACCATATATATAGTTCGGATGACAAAAGAGCTTTTTTAACTTTTGATGATGGTCCATCTTATTCTGTTACAACAAAAATTATAGATATTTTAAAAGAAGAAAATATAAAAGCTACCTTTTTTGTATTAGGAACTATGGTAAAATCAAATCCAGAAGTATTAAAAAGAGAGTATGAAGAAGGACACTATATTGCAAATCATGGATATTCACATGTTTATAAAAAAATATATAAAAATGAAAATGCACCATTAGAAGAATATAAAAAAACAAACAAACTTATTCAAGATGCTTTAGGTAATCCAAATTATCAATCTAATGTTTTTCGCTTTCCAGGTGGCTCTATAGGCGGATATTATGATGACATTAAGAAAAAAGCTAAAAAAGTATTTGACCAAAATAATATTGCTTATTTAGACTGGAATGCTCTTACAAATGATGCAGATGGTGCAGATACAAGAGAAGAGATTATGGAAAATTTAAAAAATACTTGTGGAAATCAAAGTAGTGTTGTAATATTAATGCATGATGCACCAAATAAAGACTTAACAGCAGAAACTCTGCCAGATGTAATCAGCTATTTGAAAAAACAGGGCTATACTTTTTGTAGTTTATATGATATTTTATAGATGACCAAAGTAAATATATTAATCTACACTGAACAGTAATTAGGAGTACAAAATAAGATAAAATGAAATACAAAAAATGAAAATATACTAAAAATAAATGGAGATGAATAAAATATAAGAATTGAAGGAGAATATGCTAATGTATGATGTGATTGTAATTGGAAGTGGACCAGCAGGAATTTCAGCAGCAATTTATGCTAAAAGAAGAAGGTTATCGGTTCTAGTGCTTTCAAAAGGAAATGGAGCACTTTCTAAAACAGATAAAATTGAAAATTATTACGGATTTCCAGAACCAATTTCAGGGGAAAAACTTTATAAAAATGGAATTCACCAAGCAAAAAATCTAGGAATAGAAATAATAGAAGATGAAGTAGTATCATTGCAATTCATAGAAAATTTTGAAATTGAAACAGTGAACTCTCACTATCAATCCAAGGCAGTGATACTAGCTACTGGTACTAATAGAGCTATTCCAAATATCAAAGGAATTAGAGAGTTTGAAGGAAAAGGAGTTAGCTATTGTGCTATTTGTGATGCCTTTTTTTATAAAGGAAAAGATGTAGTAGTTGTAGGCAATGGAAATTATGCCATTCATGAAATGGAACAATTAAAACCTGTGGCAAAATCAGTCACTATTTTAACAAATGGTGAACCAATGATAGAAAATAGAAGTGTAGATGTAGTGGTAAACTGCAATAAGATTAGAGAATTTAGAGGAGGTGACAAAATTCAAGAAGTGGAATTTGAAGACAATACGAAGCAACAAATTAATGGAGTCTTTGTAGCATTAGGAACTGCATCTAGTAGTGACCTGGCAAGGAAAATAGGAGCAAGAATAGAAAGCAATCGTATTGTGGTCAATGAAAAAATGGAAACTTCAGTACCGGGCTTATTTGCTTGCGGAGATTGCACAGGAGGATTATTACAAATTAGTAAAGCAGTATATGAAGGTGCTGTGGCAGGATTAGAAGTTTTAAAAAAATAAAAATAGGAGGAAAATAATATGAATATTGTAGAATTAAATAATAATAATTTTGAACAAGAGGTATTAAAATCACAAATACCAGTATTAATTGATTTTTGGGCTACTTGGTGTGGGCCATGCAGAATGATGGCTCCAGTAGTAGATGCAATTGCAAAAGAAAAAGATGGAGAAGTAAAAGTATGTAAAGTAAATATAGATGAAAACCAAGCACTAGCAGAAAAATATGGAGTAATGAGCATTCCAACATTTGTGATTATTAAAAATGGTAGTGAAACTGGAAGAACAATAGGAGTACAATCAAAAGAAGAAATTATGAAATTAATTTAAATATTAACAAAAAAATGTCAAATATTTGTTTGACATTTTTTTGTTTGTGTGTTATGATAATAAAGGATAAAAAAATTGGTTTCATTTTTCATATAGAAACCATAACAAAAGAGATAAAATAAGGAGTGATGTAATTTGGCAAAGAGAAAAGATCCAATGTCAATCAATAAAAGAGAAAAAGCAATTTTACGATTTATTGAAAAACAAGTAGAAGAAAAAGGGTATGCACCATCTGTTAGAGAAATAGGAAAAGCTGTAGGCTTAAAATCCACAGCAACAGTACATAATTATTTAGCAAAACTTTCTGAAAAAGGTTATGTAAAAAAAGAAGATCAAAAAGGTAGAACATTACGTTTATTAAAAGGTGGAGACGGCGAACCAATTGGTAAAAAGCACGAAGATAAAAACTATTATACAGGAAAAGAAATGGTAGAAGTTCCTGTTATAGGTAAAATTACAGCTGGTGAGCCAATTTTAGCAGTTGAAAATGTAACAGATACTTTTCCAATTCCTATTGATTTTGTAGGAAATAGCGAAAGCTTTATGCTTACTGTTCGTGGAGAAAGTATGATAGAAGCAGGAATCTTAAATGGAGATTATATCTTAGTAAAAAGACAAAATACAGCAGAAAATGGAGATATTGTGGTTGCGTTAATTGAAGATGAAGCAACAGTAAAAACATTTTATAAAGAAAAAGATCACATAAGATTACAACCTCAAAATAGTACAATGGATCCAATTATTGTACCAACTTGTGAAATTTTAGGAAAAGTATCTGGGGTGTTTAGAAAATTATAATAAAGATAATAAAAAGATAGTAAAATGTGTATAGGCTCAATATTTATAAAGTGCTATCAAAAAATGGGGAGTTGTTATGAGTTATTTAGATATATGGATTTACGACAGTACCCATAGGATGAGAGTATTCTTGTGTTACTTATTAATCTTTGTTGTATTTTTCATTTTTTCAGATGTTATGATTTATTTTTATACTAAATCGTTATATCAGCCAATTGAAAATTATGAAATTTTGGCAGAAAATATGGAAGTAACTGTAACACAAGCAGAAGCATCTAATGTAAATGGAAATGTAAAAGGTACTGTTAAAAACAACACAAATGAAACAATCACCAACCAATATTTAAAATTTGAATTTTATACACCAAGAGATGTTAATATTGGAACAAAGTATCTAAAGATAGAAAATTTAAATCCCGGAGAAGAAAAAAAATATGAACTAGGCTTTCGATTTGACAGTGTCAGTTCAGTAGAAATTAGTAATGCTAGTGCAGAAGAAGCAGAAGCAGCCGCACCAGAAGAGCTAGAAATAACACCTGTTTTTGGACCAGCGGGTTTAATTAGTGCACTTATTTTAGGTTATTTTTTCTTATAATCTTCAAATAATTGCTAAAAGATTGTATAAATTTTGAAAAAAATTGTACAATAAAATATGTAAAGAATACATATTTTATTGTACTTTTTTTATTGAAAGAGATTGCTATTTTACACAATCTGTAATATAATTGTAACGAAAATGTAATAAAAATGAAATATCTGAAAGGAAAGATGCAGATGTTTAAGTATGGACAAGATATAGGAATTGACTTAGGAACAGCGACGGTTATTGCTTATGCAAAAGGAAAAGGGATTGTTTTAAGAGAACCTTCTGTAGTAGCAGTAGACAGCAATACAGGGGATGTATTAGCTGTGGGAAAAGAAGCTAGAAGGATGCTTGGAAGAACACCAGGAAACATTGTAGCTACTAGACCATTAAGAGATGGAGTAATTTCGAATTACACTGTAACAGAAAAAATGTTGAAATATTTCATTAATAGAGTATGTGGCAGATTTATTTTTGCTCCTAGAATTATGATATGTATCCCTTCACAAGTAACAGAAGTAGAAAAAAAGGCTGTTATTGATGCTGCATCTCAAGCAGGAGCAAGAAAGGTATATTTAATTGAAGAACCAATTGCAGCAGCAATTGGTGCTGGAATCGATATTGCAAAACCTTGTGGAAATATGGTAGTAGATATTGGCGGAGGAACAACAGATATTGCTGTTATTTCGCTTGGTGGATCAGTAGTAAGCTCTTCTTTAAAAGTTGCAGGAGACAAATTTGATGAAGCTATTGTTAAGTACATAAAAAGAAAACACAATATTATGATAGGAGAAAGAACAGCAGAAGATTTAAAGATTAATGTTGGTTGTGTATATCCCAAAATACAAGATACTGAAATGGAAATAAGGGGAAGAGACTTAGTAACAGGACTTCCAAAAAATGTTACAATTCATTCAAGCGAAATGTTAGAAGCACTTATTGAGCCTGCTATGATGATTGTAGATAGTGTGCATTCAGTATTAGAAAAAACACCACCAGAGCTTGCAGCAGACATAAGCGATAGAGGTATATACATGACTGGTGGAGGATGTTTAATAGATGGACTAGATAAATTATTACAATCTAAAACTGGAATAAATGTAATGATTGCACAAGATGCTATATCTTGTGTGGCATTGGGAACAGGTAAAGCATTAGATAATTTAGATACATTAG
>CALXQF010000065.1 GCA_944390505.1 uncultured Clostridia bacterium
AGTATTTAATAAATCTTTTGTTATTCTTTCGCTTCCTACCTCTCCAAATAAAATTTGAAATACAATATCTAATTTAGGAGATAAAATAGATTTTTCCTTTGCATTTGAATTAAAATTGTTTTCTTGGAACATAAAAAAACCTCCTTGTGGTTTAGAATAAAAATAATATGAAATTAAAAAATCTTGAAAATATAGAATGTTAATTCTTTGAAATAAATTGTATAAAATAAAGAAGTAATAACATTGGATACAAAAATTAATAAGAAAACTAAAAAAATTCGAAATTATCAAAATTTTCTAAAAACTAATATATATGTACCATATTTACTACCAAAAATCAACAAAAATCGTTCGACAATATGTGACAATATTTTTTTGTGAACTAAAAAATATATTTTAAAAGTTTTTTATTTTAATCCCATTGCAATTTACTTCTTTTTTTGTTTAAATATATATTAAATAAATGGAATACGGATTAAAAAATAGTATGATTTTTCAATCATATTTGAGCTTTAAGAAAGGAATTTCATTAAAATGGAAGCATTATTTAAAAATAAAACTACTTTTTCACAACAAAATTATATGAAATTAGTTGCTTTTCATCAAAAGAAAAATAATTGGAAATACTGGCTATATACAGCTACTTTTTCCATTTTATTAATCATTTGCCTTGTGTTTCAAGTAATTGCTCAAAATTATCTATTAATCCTTCTATGCATTCTATTTTTACTTGGCTTTTTAGCTTATCGTTTTATCAATCCTTATCATAAAACGCGAAAAGAACTTTCTAGTGATAAAGTACAAAATCATATGATTAACTACTATTTCTTTTATGAAAAGTATTTTAAAATAAAAAATAAGTTAGGGACTTCTAAATTAAAATATTATAAATTGTACAAAGTATATGAAACCAAGGATTATTTTTATTTATATATTGCTAAAGATTATGCCTTTATTTTAGACAAATCTGGTTTTGAAATTGGCTCTGCTCAAAAGTTTTCACAATTTATGAAACATAAAATGAGGTTTAAATTTTCCAAGGAAGCCAAGTAATTATAAGATTATTATTAATATAATATCATCTAACGAAGTTATTACTCAATATCAATAATTTCTCTAAGCATAAATGAGACATTTTCTAAAATGAAAAGTTAATACAAAATGAATTAAATTTTTATAAAAGTTCAAACTTTTGTTTGACTTTTATTTTTTTGTGTGTTACAATAATAGTACAGATGTTCGCAACGTACATAAAGGTAGTGATTAAGATGGAGATAAACGAAAAATTAAAGATTTTAGCAGATTCTGCTAAGTATGATGCTTCTTGTAGTTCTTCTGGAAGCAGGAGAAAAAATGAAAGTAGCGGAATTGGAAATGGTGACGTTTCCGGCATCTGCCACAGTTGGGGCGCTGATGGCAGATGTATTTCTCTTTTAAAAATTTTAATGACCAATTGTTGTATGTATGATTGTAAATATTGTATTAATCGTGCTAGTAACTCTGTAAAAAGAGCTACCTTTACTCCTAAAGAAATAGCAGATTTAACAATTGGTTTTTATAAGCGAAATTATATAGAAGGCTTATTTTTAAGTTCTGCTGTTATTAGGTCACCTGATTATACAATGGAACAAATGATACAAGCTATTTCTATTTTACGAAATGAATATCATTTCAATCGGTTATATTCATGCAAAAACGATTCCCGGTTGCAGCCAAGAATTAATTGATAAGCTTGGTGTTTTAGTGGACCGTATGAGTGTTAATATTGAACTTCCTTCTCAAAATAGTTTGCAATTGCTTGCACCAGAAAAGTCCAAAGAAACTATTGTAAAACCTATGAGCTATATTGCTAATCAATTAAGTGCAACAGCTCAAAGGCTATTACCTAGAAAGAAACAGTGGTACTTTACCCCTACCGCTTCTTCTGTCATTCATCAGACGAAAAACAGGAATTTTGTTCCTGCTGGTCAAACTACACAGTTAATTGTAGGTGCTACCCCTGAAACCGATTTAAAAATTATTCAATTATCTGAAAATTTGTATCAAAAATTTCATTTAAAAAGAGTGTATTATTCTGCCTATATTTCTGTAAACGAGGATTCTCTTTTACCTACTCTAGAAAAACCATCTCTTTTAAGAGAAAATAGAATTTACCAAGCAGATTGGTTACTTCGTTTTTATGGATTTCGTGCTGATGAATTATTAAATGAACAAAACCCAAATTTTAATACTTTATTAGACCCAAAATGTGATTGGGCAATTAGGCACTTAGAAAATTTCCCTGTAGAAGTAAATAGTGCAGATTATGCTACTTTGCTTCGTGTACCCGGAATTGGAGTTGTTTCTGCCAAAAGAATTCTACGTGCTAGAGGTAATTGTCATTTGCAATTTGAGCATTTAAAAAAACTGGGTGTTGTACTAAAAAGAGCTAGATATTTTATTACTTGTGATGGAAAATATGCAGATTCTATTTCTCATTTTGACCAAGGCTTTATTTCAGAAAATCTACTTTATTTAGAAAGAAAGTTACTCCCTACTCCTTCTTATGTTCAAACTTCTTTGTTTGATGAATTAGAACCTACCAAATTAGATAAAATAAAATGTCTTACTGGGAATTTTTAGAAATTAGAACTTAAATATAGATAAAGATTAGAATTAAAAAAAGAAGATAAGCAACTATTGTATAGATTAGTACTATGTCTTTATAAAAATAAGCATCTCAGCAGTACAAATAAATTTATAATCATTATTGAGATGAACTTTATTATGAATATGTTGGAGATAAATTTTATTATGGATTGGGAAGTTTTAGAAAATCAAGTTTATTTATATGATGGCACATTTGACGGATTGCTAACAATTGCTTTTGATTGTTATGTTACGCAATCTATCCCTCGTAAAATAGTGCCAGAATTAAAATATGAAACTAATTTATTAGAAAGTACTACCTTGATAGCCACTGATGAAGTAAAAGCAAAACGTATATGGAATGGGCTTTATGAAAAAGTATCTTATCAGGTTCTTTCTGATTGTTATTATGCTTTCTTATCTTGTCAAACACAAAAAGAGATGGTCATTTTAAAATACATCATTAATAGTTTTTTAATCGGTCCTAAAATTAGTAATATGCTATCAGTGGATTATGTAGTAGAAGTCATAAAATTAAGAAAAAATGTATTACATGAAGCTCACCGTTTAAAAGGATTGGTTCGCTTGCAAGAATTAGAAAATAACTTATGGTACAGTTCTATCCATCCAGATAATCATGTGATTGAAAATATAGGACAATTTTTAATGAAACGATTTCCTACTCAAAATATGATTTTACATGATAAAAACAGAAATTTAGCTTTTTTATATCATGCTAATTTTCGTGACAACTATCAACTTGTGAATCTTCCTCATCATATTGTGCTACCTGATTTTTCTGCACAAGAAATACAGTTTCAAACTTTATGGAAGACTTTTTTCCATACAATTGCTATTAAGCAAAGGACCAATCCAAGATTACAAATGCAATATATGCCAAAAAAATATTGGAAAGATTTAATCGAAAAGCATTAATGAAAAAAATAGAAAAATGCAAAAGTATAATGAATTCGCAGTTGCCACGTAGCGACCAAGCGAAGCGCGATTGGAGCAAATTTATCTGCGACAACAAGGCACAAGAATCATTATACTTTTTGCATTGACATGCTATTTTTAAATCATTCCATTATTTATTCTAACTATTATTATCATCTTTGTTTCTATACATTCTAATCATATCTTTTAAACTTACTCTACTACCATAATTTAAAATAGCATTAGAATAAATTTTAATTGATACATTTGCTACAATTAAAATAGTAACTAATAACACTACAATTGATAAAACCAATTGCATTGGTGTTGCAATTCCCATCATAATTCTAAATGGCATGCAAAATGGTGATGAAAATGGGAAAATAGATGCAAATACATTCAAATCACTATTTGGATTCATCATGGTAAAATAAGATAAGTAAAATCCTATTACTGCCACAATTGCAACTGGACCATTGGCTGTTTGTACATCTTCTGGTTTGCTAACAGTAGAGCCTGTTAGAGCATATAATAATGCATAAGTTGTATATCCTAAAATAAAGTAAACTACAGTAAATATTCCAAGAGTTGGCGTAATTTGTGATACATCTAACACACTTTCAAGCATTCCTTCTGGCAAACAAAATTTAGCACAAATGAGTGCAACTGCTACAATTACTGCTACTTGAATTAATCCAACTACTCCAATTCCAATCGTTTTACCAAGTACAATAGTTCTTGGCTTGGTAGAAGTAACCAAAGTTTCCATAATTTTAGAGGTTTTCTCTGTTGTAATAGAAGTGGAAACTTGATATGCACAAAAATAAATAGAATAGAACAATACAATAGATAATAGCATAATGACAAGTACATTCCCCCTTACCTCTTGTTCTTCTGTTTGTTGTAATTCAAATGTAAAGTTTGGATTTAAACTTGCTAGTTCTTCTTGTGACAAATTTAATTTGCTTAATTGCATCGTTCTATATATTTCCGTAAATGTATCTTGCAAGCTTTCTGGCACTCCATCCATCATTGTCATATCTTCTACAATGTACTGAATTTTGATTTGTTCTCCTTCTTTTGAAATCACAATAGCATCTTCAATTTCACCGCTTGTTATTCTTTCTTTGATTTCTTCGAAACTAACTTCTTCATTTTCAATCACAAATTCATAACCAGTATCCATTGTATTTAGAGTTTCTAAATTTCCTTCAAATACATTTTGTGGGTCTACAATTAACTCTTTTGAAGTAGTAGCCTCAGTGTCTCCCCCTTCATCTGTATTAAATGCACTTAAAATATTAGGAATATTAAATCCTATGATAATGATTAATAAAATAATTAAATTAGAAATCAAGAATGTTTTCTTTTTAAACATATCCTTAAAAGTATAGGAAGCTACAATCCATAAATCTTTCATTCATTTTCACCTACCTTTTCAATAAATATATCATGTAAGCTTGGTTTCATAATTTCGAATTTGTCTACTTTCACATGATTTTTAGAAAGTAAGTCAAATAAACGATATCCGTCTTCTTCATTGGATAGGTTAATGGTATAGTCGTTATCTTTACTATGATAAATAGTTAAGCCTGCTTTTTGAATGATTTCATCTACATTTTCATTTGTACTTAAAGAAAGTTTATTAGCAGCATATTGCTCTTTGATTTCTTTTAAGTTTCCTTGTAGAACGGTTTTTCCTCTATTTAAAATCAAAATGTCTGATGCAAACTCCTCAATAGAATACATTTGATGGCTAGACATAATAATATAAGTTCCTTTTTTGATTAATTCTATAATAACATTTTTTAAAAGTTCTGTATTTACTGGGTCAAGACCACTAAAAGGTTCGTCTAAAACAAGTAATTCAGGATTATGTAGAATAGCGGTTACAAATTGCACTTTTTGCTGATTTCCTTTTGATAATTTTTCTGGTGTCATTTGCAAATATTGGTCTACCTCTAATTTTTTTGCCCAATATTGCAAACTTTCTTCTGCTTTTTCTTTTTCCATTCCTTTTAATCTGGCCAAATACATTAATTGATCATGTATTTTTGTTTTTGGATATACTCCTCTTTCTTCTGGTAAATAGCCAAAATTGACATGTTTTCTTTGTACCTCTTTTCCATTCCATGTAATTTCTCCACTATCTTTTTTGAGAATTCCTAAAATCATACGAATTGTAGTAGTTTTTCCTGCTCCATTGGTTCCTAAAAGACCATATACGCCTGGTTTATCTATTTGAAAACTAATGTCATCTACTACTTTTTTGGCACCAAAATTTTTATTGACATTTTTTACAATTAGTCCCATAAAATTTTCATTCCTTTCCTATTTTTGAAAAGGTATATCGTTATCCAAAATTAACTTTTTCAAACGAATCTTCCCTTTTATTTTTTCTGCTTGATTATATACATATTTTTTAGTAAAAGCAAGCATAATAAGTAATATTAAGAATTTTCGAACAACTAGTCATTTTAACCTCATATGTTGTTTTCATAAAATTAACTTTTTTTGCAAATTTTTCATATTTTATTGATATAAGGCAACTGATTATGATGATGACTTTTTGTTTATATTTGACAGTATTGTAACTGAATTGTAGACCTTTTAGAAGTTTTGACAATTGTTGACATTTTATGTAATTTGTGTTATACTTTACTAGTTAGAGTAATTCAAGAGATAAAGGGGGATATTTTTATGACTGATAAGACTTACGTTTTTGGGCACACTAACCCAGATACAGATTCTATTGCTTCTGCTATTTCTATGGCAAACTTACAAACGCAAACTGGAAGATATGCAGAAAGTTATCGTTTAGGAAATATCAATAAAGAAACAAAGTATGCATTAGACACATTTAATATGCAAGAACCTGAATTATTATCTAAAATAGAAGACCATACAAATGTTATTATGGTAGATAACAATGAATTTTCACAAAGTGTAAATGGTATTGAAAATGCACATATTCAAATGGTTGTTGATCATCACAGATTAAACCTACATACTTCAGAACCAGTATATTGTATTGCAGAACCTGTAGGCTGTGCTTCTACTATTTTGTATAAGTTATATAGACAAGAAGATGTTACAATTACGCCAAGAATCGCAGGAATGATGCTTAGTGCCATTATTTCAGATACCTTAATGTTTCGTTCCCCTACTTGTACAGATCAAGACAGAATAACAGCTGAAAAGTTGTCTAAAATTGCAGGTATTAATCTATATGATTATGGATATAAATTATTAGAAGCGGGAACTGATATTAGTGATTGCACTGCTGAAGAAATTATTAATATCGATTCTAAAGATTTTATGCATCACGAATTAAAAATTACCATATCTCAAATTAATAGTTCTAATGTAGACGAGGTATTTAAAAGAAAACCTGAAATTGAAAAAGCAATAGAAGCTAAAATTAAAAAAGAAAATATTGATTTATTTGTTTTTGTAGTAACTGATATATTAGAGGCAAATTCTAGAGTAATTGTTTTAGGTAATAGAACTGATATTTTTGAAAGAGCTTTTCATACAGAATTAATTGCCAATACTACTTTATTAAAAGGTGTAGTATCTAGAAAAAAACAAATTCTTCCTGCTATTTTACAAGGAATTGATCAGAAGATTGAATTATAATAAAAATTGAGGGTAAGGAAAATAATATAGATAAAATAGGAAGATTTTAAGTTCTTCCTATTTTTTATACTTTAAACATATTGTCTTTCTAACTTTTGAATTATTTTAATAATTTTTAAAATTCATTTGCGTTTTATAGTATTTTACTTTATAATAAAATTAGTTGCGGGTATAATTTAGTGGTAGAATGCCATGCTTCCGACCTGGTCGCGCGAGTTCGATTCTCGCTACCCGCTCCATT
>CALXQF010000066.1 GCA_944390505.1 uncultured Clostridia bacterium
AATGCTTTATTATTCGTTTTACCATTTTCAATAAAAGAAATTTCCCATGTTAGTAAGAAAAAAATAAAAAGGTGTATAAAAAGTTTAAAAAAATTAATGGAAAAATACAACGTAGAAAGTATTGTTATAGCAGATAATTTAAAGAAATTTTTGAATGATTTAGAACTACCATATTGGAAGGAAAATGTGTATAAAAAAGTACATCAGATACAAGGAGAAAAACTAATTCCCTATATGATAAAAGAAATTTTAGAATATATAATGAAACAACAAAATAGACAACTAGCTTTAGAAGATATTTATATTTGTATAAAGGAAAATAAACCTCTTTTTATTGAAAATATTTGGCATTTGATTCATGAGTTTAGGACAATTAATATTGTAACTCCATCTATTCAAAATTTCAGTAGTCTTGTTGATCAAATGGAGGAAAAGGAAAATGTAATGATAACTTTAACAAATAATAAAAAAAAGAGCTTAAAAAGAGCTCATTATATTATTAATTTTGACTTTACAGAAGAGGAACTTCAGAAATATCAAATTTATCGTAGAGCAATAATAATTGGTATAAGAGAAAATGGATTTTATGAGAATGCAACTTTTGACGGCATACAGGTGCGACAAATAGGGATTGACACCGGAAAAACAATAAAAGATTTTTTAGAGCAATATCATTTATTGCAAAACTATTCATTAAGTACATTATATGAAGGCATTTTTTTAGCTAAAAGAGATTTTAAAGAAGTAAGAAAACAAATAAAAAGAGATGAAATAGTAATCACAGATCTATATGGCAAAAATGGAAAAATCCATCATCAAGAATACCTGAATGTAATAGATTAAATAAACCTAAAAAGTATTGCTGATAGGTTTGTAAATTTCTGGTGAAATGACTTGACAAATAAAAAAATATCATTTATAGTATATAAAGTCGCAGCAAATTATTTTTTATAATTTGTTGCCATTAATTTTGTATAGCAAAAGGAGGTAAGGCAAATGGAAGAAAAAGAAGTATTACTAACTAAAGAGGGGTATGACAAATTAGAACAAGAATTAGATTATTTGAAAACAACAAAAAGGGCTGAGATTGCCGAAAGAATAAAAGTAGCTTTAGGATTCGGGGACTTATCTGAAAATTCTGAATATGATGAAGCTAAAAATGCACAAGCTGAAAATGAAACTAAAATTGCAGAATTAGAAAATAAAATTAGATATGCGAAAATCATTGATGAATCAGAAATAGACACAAAAACAGTTCAAGTAGGAAATACAGTAAAATTATTAGATATAGAGTTTAATGAAGAAGTAAGTTATACTCTAGTTGGATCAACAGAAGTAGATTTATCACAAAATAAAATTTCCAATGAATCACCAATCGGTAGTGCTATTTTAGGTGCTAAGAAAAACCAAATAGTAGAAGTGCAAGCACCAGAAGGTGTAGTGCAATATAAAATTCTATCTATTACAAAATAAAGAATGAATAGTATAGGAATAACTAAAATTTTTATTGACAGGCAACCAATATAAAAGAGAAATATTTTTTTAAAATATTTCTCTTTTTTCTACTTACGAATAAAATTTGTTATGTTATGATAATAAATAGAGAGTGCAAAAAAATATAATGCTAGAAACAAAAGATGGAGGAAAGAAATATGAAGACAGTAAAAAAATTATTTTTTGTTATATTATTATTTATATTTACTTTAGGAATAGGAACAAAGACTTTGGCTCATAATATAGACATAGATCCAGATAATGCTATTTCATTGCCATATATGATATTAAATGGAAAAGCTAGTGTATCTATTAGTGATAGAGTAGGTAGTTATACTTTACATTATCAATTTGTAGAAATACCATCCGATATTTATGCACAAATGAATACTGCACAAAGCGAGTATGATGCTTATGTAGAGGTAGCAGAAAAAGAACTAGATACTTTAAAACAAGACCTAGAAGAAAAACAGGCTGATTATGAAGAAAAAGTAGAACAAAATCCAGATTCACCAGAAACAGAAACAGCTAGACAAGCTTATCAAGAAGCAGTAGATACATATAATGCAAAAGTAGATGAACTTACAGCAAAAACAGATGAAGTTAATAATACTTTAAAAGAATTAACACCTAGCTATGTAGAATCAAACTGGATTTTATCTTCTGATGATGAAGTAAGTTGTGATTTATCTACTTTTACAGGAAGTAGGACGTTTGTACTATGGGTAAGAGTTACTACAAGTTCTGAAACAATCTATGATGAACAAACTTATACTTTAAATGGAACAAAGGAAGAGGAATCTGATGGCACAATTATTTCTTTAAACATCAGTAATTTATCTCTAGAAGTAGGAGAAACTAGAAAACTAAGGGCAACAATTACACCAGAAGAAATAGCAGACGAAGGTGTAACCTGGTCTACTAGCAATGAAGAAATTGCAACTGTTAGTGAAGATGGTACAGTAACAGCAATTGCAGAAGGTAATGCTACTATTACAGCTACAACTAGTGACGGAGAAATAGCTACTTGTAGAGTAGAAGTAGTAGAAGAAATCCCTAATATTAATACAGGAAATAATACACAAAATAATAATCAAACAGTAGATGAAAAAGACAATACAGTAGCACCAGGAAAAATACCACAAACTGGTATTAATAATGCTATAATAGTAATAGCAGTGGTTACTTTGATAGTTCTTGCATTTGTTGCATATAAAAAAGTAAATTATTATAATTTTAAATAATCAAAAATAAAAGTGAATTCTATCTAATATAGGATTAGAATTCACTTTTTAGATGCTTTGTAATAAATTATCAAAAATGCTTTCATAATAGGTAAAAATTTTTAAATAAAAGATGTTTCTTTTTTACGTGGCAATTTTAAGCTACTTTCTAAAGCAATTGTAATCATATCATTTAAAGACTTTTCTCTTGCCTCAGAAGAAATAGACTGACTTTTATAATAATCATCTACTACTGTTAATAAACAACTAGCATTTTTATGAAAATAATTTGCTATATAAAATAAAGCAAAAGCTTCCATTTCACAAGCTGCAATATTGAGTTCCTTTGGAAACCTTGCAATAAATCCAGGAATATTATCTAGATATCCATCAAAACAATCATTACATAACGTATTAGCTTTTATACAAGGTATCTCAATTTCTTTAGAAGTGGCTTCAATAATAGCATTTAACTGCTGGCTGGCAGAAGCAATATGACATTCTTTTTCACTCCATTCATAAGCAAAATTTCCCTCTGTATAGCTTTGATTTACCAAAATTACATCTGCTAAATTTAAATCATGTGAATAAGAACCACAAGAACCAATACGGATAATGTTTTCTACATCATAGAATTTGAATAATTCATAAGAATAAATTCCCATACTTGGCATTCCCATGCCAGAAGAAAAAACAGTTACTTCTTTTCCTTTATAACTTCCTGTATAAGCAAGCATATTTCTAACGCTATTTACTAAACGGGAATTTTCTAAAAAGTTTTCGGCGATATATTTAGCACGTAATGGATCACCTGTCATTAAAACCGTTTTTTGAATATCTTCTTTTTTGGCATTACAATGAATAGGCATATCAATTCCTCCTTTGTTTTTAATAAAGAAATTATATAATGAAATAATAAAGATTGCAAATGATTTTTACAATTTAAAAAATAACATGAGTTATAGGCCTACAACAAGAATAATTAAGAAAAAACGTAACAAACAATTTTGGAAAAAAATTACAAAGACGCTTGACATATTCTATAGTTTGGTGTAATATATAAGTACAAAAGGAAAAGTTATCTTTTCTGAATTAAGCGAAAAAATTTTGCATACTTATCAAAAATATCCCACGAATCGTTCTCGTGGGATATTTTATGTACCATCTTATTTGTCAAACAGTTTTAAGATTAAGTATATAAGAATTAGTACAATTAAGCGAAAAAAATCTTGCACAGTTATCACCTCCTATTTAAAGTTACTCTCTAAAACAGAGGCATTTTAATTATACAGTCAAATATGATACAAAACAATAAAAATGTGAAAAATTTACATAAAATCGTTCGACAAAATGTGACGTTTCTAGTCATGATTTGCAGCTATGAATATTTGATGTAATATATACTATAAACTAATTGCAAGCCATGAATTGTATCTATTTTAGAATCAAAAGAAAAAAATATTGAAACGAACTCTTGACAGAGAAAAGAAACAAGTATAAGATTAATATAGTAATAGATTTAAAAAAAACCGAATTTTTAGGTTTGTTTTTTAAATCTATTTTTTTGTTTTTAATAATTAAGTCTAATTATTCAATCAATAGGAAAAAATTGATGAAATAAAGTATTGTATGCAAACTAAAATCTAACAACATGAAGAGATAATCAATAGCAAACAGATTAGTCAAATAATGAAAACAAATTATAAAATATAATAATGGAGGAGTTAAAATGAGTAAAAAGTACATTTTTGTAACAGGTGGAGTAGTATCTGGATTGGGAAAAGGAATTACAGCAGCATCATTAGGAAGATTGTTGAAAAATAGAGGATATAAAGTAACGAACCAAAAATTTGACCCATATATTAATGTAGATCCAGGAACCATGAGCCCTTATGAACATGGAGAGGTATTTGTTACAGATGATGGAGCAGAAACAGATTTAGATTTAGGACATTATGAAAGATTTACAGATGAGAGTTTAACCAAATATTCTTCTGTTACAACAGGCAGAATTTATTCAGAAGTAATTGAAAGAGAAAGAAGAGGGGATTATTTAGGAAAAACAGTACAAGTCATTCCACATATTACAAATGCCATTAAAGAAAAGGTATATAAATTTGAAAATACAGATGTAGATATTGTGATTACGGAAATTGGTGGAACAGTAGGTGATATTGAAAGTTTGCCATTTTTAGAAGCAATTCGTCAAATAGGAATTGAAAAACCAGAAGAAGATGTACTTTACATTCATGTAACACTACTTCCATATATTTATGGTTCCAATGAATTAAAATCAAAACCAACACAACATTCTGTGAAAGAATTGCAATCTCTTGGAATTAAGCCAGATATTTTGGTATGTAGAGCAGAAAGAGAAATTGATGAAGGAATGAAAAGCAAAATTGCCCTATTTTGTAATGTAAAAAAAGAAGATGTAATTGAAAATAAAACCGTAGAGGTTTTGTATGAAGTGCCATTAATGTTAGAAAAAGAAGGGTTAGCTAGCCGTGTTTGTAAAAAATTGCAATTAAAAGATGAACCTAATAATAAAAAATGGGAAAAAATGATAGCAGATATTAAAAAATTAAAAGAAGAAAATATTCGTATTGCGATTGTTGGAAAATATGTAAAATTAGAGGACTCATATTTGTCAGTGATAGAAAGTGTAAAACATGGAGGATTTGCCAATGGCTGTAATGTACATATAGACCTAATTGATAGTGAAAAAGTAACCAAAGAAAATGCAAAAGAATTGTTAGGAAGCTATCAAGGAATTATTATACCAGGAGGTTTTGGCGGAAGAGGAATTGAAGGTAAAGTAGAGACAGTAAGATATGCAAGAGAAAATAAAGTGCCATTTTTAGGAATTTGTTTAGGTATGCAAATGGCAGTAATCGAATTTGCCAGAAATGTATTGGGGTATACAGATGCTAATTCAGAAGAATTTGACGAAACAACCCAGCACCCTGTTATTCATATTATGGAAGATCAAGTGCATATTTCTAAAAAAGGTGGAACAATGAGATTAGGTGCATATCCATGTCATTTATTAGAAAATACATTAGCAAGGAAAGTATATGAAAAAGATAGCATTTCAGAAAGACATAGACATCGCTTTGAATATAACAATCAATATAAAGAAGAATTAGAAGAAAAAGGACTTATTTGTTCTGGATTATCCCCAGATGGTAATTTAGTAGAAATGGTAGAAATCAAAGAACATCCCTATTTTATTGCTTCCCAATTTCATCCAGAATTCCAATCAAGACCAGACAGACCACATCCACTATTTGTGAATTTAGTAAAGGCAGCAAAGGAACAGAGTATTGATAGTTAAGATTTCATAATTTATTAATTAAGTATATTAATTTATGAAAAGTAAATAAATATTGTTTTTTTATAAAAGTAATTTAGATATCATATGTCAGATTATATATAAATAAAAAGGGGGAAATATGAAAGACTTAAGAATAGAAGAATTAGCAAAAAAATTATTAAATCATTCTATTAATTTACAAAAAGATGAAAAAATATTAATAGAAATAATAGGAATGGATGCGATTTCATTAGGAAAAGAATTAATAAAGCAAGCAGAAGAAATAGGCGCATGTCCTTATTTTAATATAATAGACTATACAATCATCAGACAAATGCTTTTACAATGTACAAAAGAACAAATAATTAATTATGCCAAGTATGATTTACAAAGAATGAAAGATATGGATGCCTATATTGGAATAAGAGCAAATCAGAATACGGCAGAATTAAATGATATTTCCAAAGAAAAAATGGAGATATATAACAAATATTATACATTGCCAGTACACTTGGAAGAAAGAGTAAAAAATACAAAATGGTGTATTCTAAGATATCCAAATTCTTCAATGGCTCAAATGAGCAATACGAGTACAGAAGAATTTGAAGACTTCTATTTTAAGGTATGTACTTTAGATTATGAAAAAATGTCAAAAGCAATGGATAATCTAGTCAGATTGATGAATAAAACAAAAAATGTACATATTATTGGAAGTGGAACAAATTTAAGCTTTAGTATTGAAGGAATACCTAGTAAAAAATATATGGGGACATTTAACATTCCTGACGGAGAAGTGGCAACAGCTCCAATAAAAGATAGTATTAATGGATATATAACTTATAATACAGAAACAAGATATAATGGAATTTTATTTAACAATATAAAATTTGAATTTAAAAATGGAAAAATTATTAAGGCAACAGCAAATAAAACGAAAGAGCTAAATGAAATTTTAGATATAGATGAAGGAAGTAGATATATTGGAGAATTTGCACTAGGTTTAAATCCATACAGTGAGAAACCCAGAGGAGATACTTGATTTGATGAAAAAATAAAAGGAAGTTTTCATTTAACCCCAGGAGATAGCCTAAAAGAAAGTGACAATGGAAACCGTTCTAGTATTCATTGGGATATTATAAATATTCAAACTCCAGAATATGGAGGAGGAGAAATTTGGTTTGATGATGTTCTTATAAGAAAAGATGGAGT
>CALXQF010000067.1 GCA_944390505.1 uncultured Clostridia bacterium
CCATATTCTGTTAATAGGTCTCTAACTTCCATTTCAACTAATTCTAATAATTCTGGATCATCAACCATATCGCATTTGTTTAAGTAAACAACGATATATTTTACACCTACTTGTCTAGCAAGTAAGATATGCTCTCTTGTTTGAGGCATTGGACCATCAGCTGCAGATACAACTAGAATTGCACCATCCATTTGAGCAGCACCAGTAATCATGTTCTTTACATAGTCAGCATGTCCTGGGCAGTCTACGTGTGCATAGTGTCTGTTATCTGTTTCGTATTCTACGTGAGCTGTGTTAATTGTGATTCCTCTTGCTTTTTCTTCTGGAGCACTGTCGATTTGATCATATGCTTCATATTTAGCTTTTCCTAGTAATCCTAGGTATTTTGTAATAGCTGCTGTTGTTGTTGTTTTTCCATGGTCAACATGTCCGATTGTACCAATGTTAACGTGTGGTTTTGTTCTTTCAAATTTTGCTTTAGCCATTTTTCATTTCCTCCTTATTTCAGATGTTAGAAGTTAAACATTAGCAGTTAGAATTTTATATTATTAAAATTTCAA
This sequence comes from uncultured Clostridia bacterium, assembly GCA_944390505.1. Classification (GTDB taxonomy): domain Bacteria; phylum Bacillota; class Clostridia; order TANB77; family CAG-508; genus CAG-273. The sequence continues at coordinate 561 of CALXQF010000067.1, forward strand.
GCCCGCCTTTCTAATTTCCAACTCTTTTTTATTATTTAATATTAAAATCTAATTTTTTAAGCACTTGTATTTTATACTATTTTTCCTATAAAATCAAGTATTTTTTAGAATATTCTTAAAATCTCGTTAGTAGATAATGATTTTGTCTAGTTTTGTTTTTTAGTTCTTGATGCAACAATATTATCAAATACAGATTTTGGAACTTCTTCATAATGACTTGGTTCCATACTATAAGTACCTCTACCTTGTGTTTTTGAACGTAAATCTGTTGCATAACCAAACATTTCAGATAATGGAATAAATGCTCTAATCACTTGATTTCCTTGAACTGCTTCCATTCCTTCCATTTTACCACGTCTAGAGTTGACATCACCAATTACATCTCCCATATATTCTTCTGGAACAGTAATTTCTACCTTCATAATTGGCTCTAAAATAACAGATTTTGCTTGTTTACAACCTTCTTTAAATGCCATAGAACCTGCAATTTTGAATGCCATTTCAGAAGAGTCAACTTCATGGTAAGAACCATCTACTAATGTAGCTTTAAAGTCGATAACAGGGTAACCAGCTAGAATACCGCTTTCTGCAGCTTCTCTAACACCTTCCTCGATTGGTTTGATGTATTCTTTTGGAACAACACCACCAACGATTTTGCTTTCGAATTCAATTCCTTTACCTGGCTCTAATGGTTCCATTTCTAGCCATACATCACCATATTGTCCACGACCACCAGATTGACGAATAAATTTACCTTGTACTCTTACTTTATTTCTAATTGTTTCTTTGTAAGAAACTTGTGGTTTACCTACACTACATTCTACTTTAAATTCTCTTTTTAAACGGTCTACAATGATATCTAAGTGTAGTTCACCCATACCAGCGATAATAGTTTGACCAGATTCTTGATCTGTCCATGTTTTAAATGTTGGGTCTTCTTCAGCAAGTTTTGCTAAAGCAATTCCCATTTTTTCACTATTTGCTTTATCTTTAGGTTCAATAGCAATATCAATAACTGGCTCTGGGAATTCCATTGATTCCAAAATAACTGGATGTGCTGGGTCACAAAGTGTATCACCTGTAGATACTTCTTTTAATCCTACTGCTGCTGCAATATCACCTGCATATACTTTATCAATATCTTGTCTGTGATTTGCATGCATTAATAGAATTCTTCCCATTCTATCTTTTTTGTCTTTGTTCGTATTTAAAATGGTAGATCCTGCTTCTAAAGTTCCAGAATATACTCTGAAGAAGCAAAGTTTTCCAACAAATGGGTCTGTTGCAATTTTAAATGCTAGTGCTGAGAATGGTTCACTGTCAGATGTTTTTCTTTCTACTTCATTTCCGTCTAGGTCAACACCTTTGATATCTGGAATATCTGTTGGTGCTGGCATGTAGTCTACAATTGCATTTAATAGTTCTTGTACACCTTTGTTCTTATAAGAAGAACCACAACATACTGGAACGATTTTATTTGCAATTGTTCCTATTCTAATACCCTTTTTAATTTCTTCTTCAGAAAGTTCTTCACCTTCTAAATATTTCATCATTAATTCATCATCTTGTTCAGCAGCAGCTTCTACTAATTTTGCTCTATATTCTTCTGCTTGAGCTTTTAAATCATCAGGAACGTCACATTCTTCAATTTCTTTTCCTAAGTCATCTTTATGAATAAATGCTCTCATTTTGATTAAATCTACAATTCCTTTAAAGTTTTCTTCTGCACCAACTGGTAACTCAATTGGAATTGCATTTGCTTTTAAACGATTACGTAATTGATCTACGCAAAGCATAAAATCAGCACCTGTGGTATCCATTTTATTAACATATACCATTCTTGGAACTTGATATTTATCTGCTTGTCTCCAAACAGTTTCTGTTTGTGGTTGAACTCCACCTTTTGCTGCTAAAATTGTAACAGCACCATCAAGTACTTTTAGTGATCTTTGCACTTCTACAGTAAAGTCTACGTGTCCAGGAGTATCAATAATATTAATACGATTTCCTAGCCATTGGCAGGTAGTAGCAGCAGAAGTAATAGTAATACCTCTTTCTTGCTCTTGTACCATCCAGTCCATGGTAGCTTCTCCTTCATGAACTTCGCCAATTTTGTGAGTTTTACCTGTATAGAAAAGTATTCTTTCAGTAGTGGTTGTTTTACCAGCATCAATATGAGCAACTATTCCTATATTTCTTGTTTTTTCTAAAGGAAACTCTCTTCCAGCCACTTTTTTATCCTCCTTTTTTACATTTTCATTATTTCATGTGGAAATATCTTTATTTATCTCTTTTATGCCGAAAATATATTCCACCTGTTTATTTTGGGTCATTTTTTAAAAGATAAAATATATCTCTATTTAATCTTAAATTTTATTCAAATTCTAATTAGAAGCAAGTATAACAAGGCAACCGAGCTAAAATTTTTGAGATTATACGTATTGTATATCGAAAAAATTTTAAGCGATGGTTAACGCAGTTAGACGTAGCTTATCATTAGAATTTTAGAATTTGTAATGAGCAAAAGCTCTATTTGCTTCAGCCATTTTATGCATATCTTCTTTTTTCTTAAATGCTCCACCATTTCCGGCAACAGCATCCATGATTTCATTAGCTAATTTTTCAGCCATTGTTTTTTCATGTCTATTTCTTGCATAAATAACAAGCCATCTTAAACCTAAAGTTTGTCTTCTTTCTGGTCTAATTTCAATTGGAACTTGGTATGTTGCACCACCAATTCTTCTTGCTTTTACTTCAAGAACTGGCATTACATTTTCAAGAGCTGCTTGGAAAACTTCTAGCGGATCTTTTTGTTCTTTTTCTTTAATGATGTCAAATGCATCATATACAATGCTTTGAGCAACTGTTTTCTTACCATCTAACATAACATTGTTGATTAATTTTGTTACAACTTTACTGTTATAAATTGGATCTGGTAAAACTTCTCTTTTTGCAATATAACCTTTTCTTGGCACTATTCTTCCCTCCTTTTTGTGTTTTCATACTAAAAAGTATGATATCGGTACTCTGGAAAGTTTTTACTTTCCCGTATAGTGCTACAATAATCTATTCTAAATTTAAGTACCTTAAATTAGTAAATATTATTTAGCACCATTTTTTCTTTGCTTTAAAACCTTTACGTTTTAAATTTGAATTAGAAGCGAGTATAACAAGGCAACCGAGCTAAAATTTTTGAAATTGTACAAATTGTACATTGAAAAAATTTTAAGCGATGGTTAACGAAGTTAGACGAAGCTTATCATTCAAATTTTTATTTTTTTGGTTTTTTAGCTCCATACTTAGAACGACCTTGCATTCTATCTTTTACACCTGCTGTATCTAATGTTCCTCTAATAATATGGTATCTAACACCTGGAAGATCTTTTACCCTTCCTCCTCTAATTAAAACAACGCTGTGTTCTTGTAAGTTGTGTCCAATACCTGGAATATATGAAGTAACTTCATATCCATTAGAAAGTCTTACTCTGGCAACTTTTCTTAAAGCTGAGTTTGGCTTCTTAGGTGTTACGGTTTTTACAACAGTACATACACCTCTTTTTTGTGGTGACCTTTGGTTAGTAGTTCTTTTGTTCATAGAATTATAACCATGTTGTAAAGCTGGTGCTGTTGATTTTGTTGTAGAACTTTTTCTACCTTTTCTTACTAATTGATTAATTGTTGGCACTTAAATTTCACCTCTTTTCTAAAATAAATTGGATTTATTTTTATGAAAAACTATATTTCATAAAAATAATAAAACCGTTAGGTAAATACATAATACGCGTATTTTACACTAACGGTATATATTGTATCATTTTTATATTTAGAAGTCAATATTTTCCTTTACTTTCATTATAATATTTTATAATATTTTTTAATTATTACACCATATAATATGTTGTTTTTATTGGAAATTACTTTTGTTCTTGCTCTTCTTTAGTTTTCTTCTGTTCGCTTCGATATTGGTCTATTAGCTTCATTCCTTCTCTCAATTGTTCTACTGTGTAACTTTTAGCTTTCATCTCTTCTATAAATTGCATTTCATCTACTTGACCTTGTGAACTTCGGCTAATATATTCCTGTAATATTGGATTTGCTTGTCTTTCTGCTGCTTTGCGTTGTTCTTCTTGAACTTTTATAACTGTTTTTGCTATATTTTCTCTTGTTACATGATCTATTTCGTTATCTTCTAAAAATCTCTGTCTTGCTGTTTTTTGTGATAAAACTTCATTAGCCTCATCAGAGACCATTCTATCTTTTTGGTCAGCTCTTTGTGCTTTTTCACTTTTTCTTCTCTCATTCCAAGCACTAATTTTTTCGATTCGAGATTTAATGCCACCTCTAATTTTTGCCCATAAACTCGGTTTTGTTACTGCTAATTCTTCTTTTCTTTGTCGTTTCATTTCTGCTTCAGTTGCTTTTATATTCTCCATTGCTTTCCTTACATCTGCTTTAGTTTGAGTTTTCATATCTTTTTTGTACTCTTGATAATCTACAATTTTTTCTTTCAACTCTGCTTCTAATCCTTCTATTTCTGCTCTTACATCTTCTAATTGTTCTCTTACTTGAGCAGCTTTACTTTTTCTAGCAGCATTTCTAACAGTTCGTTGTGCAGTTTGTCCTGTTCTTTGAGATTTAGGTGCCATTTTTTGTATCTTAGAGTCTAATTTAGAATTGTTAGTACTTCTATAGCTTTCTATCCTTATGTATGTTTCTAATCTTATTTCTAGTTTTTCTTCTAAATCTTCTAATGCCTCAATCCTGTCCCTTATTTCATCACATTCATCGCGAAAATTGTCATAATCAGCATTTTCTTCTAAATCTGCAAGGTACTCAATATCAAATTTTGTCATTCTTCTATTTAATTTACTTCTTAATCTATCAATTCTTGCTCTTAATAGTTTTTTACGAATAGTATCTTTTTCTGGTTGTTCTTGCATCTTAGCTAATAAAGCTTGCAATTTTTCTTTTGTTCCATTGATTTTTTCTTCTTGCTTTGCAAAATAATCTCTTTCTTCTTGTTGTTCTTCTTCTAATTCTTGCATAGCTGGCTCCTCTTGTCTTGCTTCTCCTTCTGGTCCTTTCTCTCCTCCAGTTGGTACGTCTTCAAACTCTACATCGATTGGTTCTTTCTCGTCCATTTTTTCTCCCCCTTTATTTTTTCTCTACTAATTGCTCAATTTTCTTTAATATTTCGTCACACTCTTTTAAATCTTCTTTACTCATATTTTCAAATTCATTTTCGTCAAATTCAATTCCATATTTTTCGAACCTAATTTTGCCATCTTCCATTCCATTTCCTCCTTTGTTTTACACTACTATTTTATATTTTAACATAATTCCTATTTTTTTGCAACTGTATTATGTAAATCGTTGTGATTTGTCATGAAAACTTAATCTATTTGTCATTATTTTGTAATATTCCTTGTTACTATTCACAGCACAATTTATTTTATGTAACTGATATATATGTATTTAGCATTAATAGCTGTGAATTGTAACTATTCCTTCTATTTGGAATGTTTTTTATTTATAGCTGTGAATTGCAACTATATCTTTCCAAATCTTCTAATGCTCTATCTGCTAATTTTGTATATTTCAACTTTTTATCTCGTATTTCTTCTGGCAATTGAGGTAAAATGCCAAAGTTGGCATTCATTGGCTGGAATTTTTCATTTGGTGTGGAAATATAACTTGCTAAAGCTCCTATCATAGTTGTTTTCGGAAAGATAATGCTATCTTTACTTCTATTTTTTTCTAACTCTTTTTTATCTAATTCGTTGCATTTCTTTGTCTCTATTTCATCAAAAATTGATTTTCTTGATGCTAATTTTGTATTATCCTCATTTTCATTTTGCTTTTCCCCTTCTATTTTCTTTATTCTTTCATATTTTTTAGATGCATTAAGTGCTGCAACCACCCCAGAAGAGATAGACTCTACATAGCCTTCTACTCCTGTAATTTGTCCGGCAAAGTATAGATTGGAGTTCTTTTTAAAACAATATGTTTCATCTAATAATTCTGGTGAATTAATATAAGTATTTCTATGCATTACTCCAAATTTCATAAAGCTAGCATTTTCTAGTCCTGGTATTTTGCTAAAAACTCTTTGTTGTTCCCCATATTTTAAATTTGTTTGAAATCCTACCATGTTGAACAAGTTACCTTCACTATTATCTTGTCTTAATTGTACCACAGCATAAGGTCTTTTGCCTGTTCTAGGATCAGTAAAACCTACTGGTTTGAGAGGTCCAAATCTTAATGTATCTTTTCCTCTTTTTGCCATAATTTCAATTGGCATACACCCTTCAAATAGCTCTTTTTTCTCAAACTCATGAAGAGTAACTACTTCAGCATTTACTAATTCTGTCCAAAAAACTTCATATTCTTCTTGGTTCATTGGCAAATTTAAGTAGCTAGCTCCATTTTGTGTTTGAATTCTTTTTATCCATTCCTCCTGTGTTTCTTCTTTTCCTCGCTCTTGTTCATATCTTTCTCCCCAAAAGGCAATATTCATATTAATAGAATTTTTTTCTATAATTGGTGCAGCAGCATCAAAAAAATATAGTTTGTCACTTCCTGTTAAGTTTGCAATTTCAGTAGATAAGTTTTCAGAAGTCAGTGGCCCTGTTGCAACAATCACAATTCCTT
>CALXQF010000068.1 GCA_944390505.1 uncultured Clostridia bacterium
ATATAAGAGAAGTAATCGCTAAAAATGGTGGAACCATGCCAGAAGATTTACCTACATCTAAAAAAAGTTTAAAGCAACTAGAAAAAGAAAATAAAAAAAGTTTGAAAAAGTAGTTAAAATATAGCAATTGACAAAATTTACATAATAAACTATAATATAGGTATCACTTTAATAAAGGAGTGTTGAGGGTATGTCCAACCGGAACAAGCAATTGCAGTCCGATAGGTATTCCTTGCTTGATTGCGAGATAAGACCTGTCAAAAAAACTGACAAGTGGTGTCAGAGAAAGTGCCCAAATGGTCAAATTCCTGTAGGTGATGCTCCGTGGGGGTATGTTGTAACCATTCCATATTTGCCTAAGCAAAATATATTTTTGGATAATGTTGATGGTTACATTATTCGGTGCAAGAAACACTGCGGAAATCTACTTCTGCAAGTTGTAAAAAAAGACTATGCACCCAACTACGGAGTTAAATCCTACGCAAGACTTGAATTAAATGTCAGCAGGAGAAAACGGAGAAACAAGAAAAAGCTCTATCGAATTTTGAATATCAGGAACTTCCGTAAATCTGAAAGCAAGTGGTAACCCAAAAAGAAATGAGGATGTCGTAAGACTTCCTCATTTCTGCTCTATCCAAATATTTCCTACCTTATCTGTCCTATATACCTTGCTTCCAATCTGTTCTAATCTATCTAAAACTATTTGGCTTGGGTGTCCATAAGAATTGCCTTCTCCTACTGAAATAATGGCTACTTCTGGTGCAATTTTCTGTAAAAAATTTTCACTACTACTCGTATCAGAACCATGATGTCCTACTTTTAAAATATTCACTTTTCCTACTTCTAACTTCTGTTCTATTTCTTCTTCTGCATCTCCTGTAAATAGATAAGTTAGTCCATCAAATTTCATTTGTATTACAATAGAAGCCAAATTTAAGTTGTCTGCATCATCTCCTACTGCCATGATTTCACACTGTGCTTCTCCTATTTGAAAAGTATCATGTACTTTTGGAGTTGTAATCGTTAAATCTTTTTGTGCCACTGCATCTAGCACATCTTCAAACGTTTTGGTATTAGTTTGCACATTTGGCATATAGATATTTTCAATTTCAAAGTTTTGAATAATATCATCTAAACCACCTATATGATCTTCATGTGGATGAGTTCCTATTAGATAATCTATTTTTGTCACCTGAAGAGTTTGCAAGTTTTTCACTAGCAACTCTCCATCTTCATTATTTCCTGCATCAATTAGCATGGTTTTGTCTTCATTTTTCACAAGAATACTGTCTGCTTGTCCTACATCAAAAAAATACACTTGTAAATTTTCTTTTTCTTCTGAAACAAATTCCTGTGTAATTTCTTTGCCTGTGGTAATTGTTATATTCTCTAGATTATCTAAGTTAACCACACTAATTGCTTGTTGCGATTGTGTTCCAAATCGAATTCCTAGAGCGGATAAGATTGCAACTGTAATCACAGCAATTAAATAACTAATAGAATTGATACTCTTTTTCCTACGTTTTGCCATCTATTTTCATACATCCTTCTTACGTTATCTTTTCATTTTTTGATTTTGTCTTTTTCTGTATCTTGTACTATTTCCACACATCTTTCATCTTTTTTTCTATTCTGCTTTCTATTTCATTTGAGGTATCTATTTCATACTTACCATTCTTCCATTGTAAAATAGTTCCCTCTTTGATATTTTCTGGCAATTCTGAAACAGCTATATTTTGCATTTTTCCTGTTTTTCTATTTTCACAAACAGCAATATTACCTTCTATTCTGTCTACTACTAATACTTCTTCCATTTTGGCTAGCCTTTCTGCTAACTGGTTTATAAAATCTTGTATCCAGTTACCTATTGTCTTTCCTATTCCTAATTCTAAATCTTTTCTTTCCATATGGCAGTCCTCCTTTATTTTTTTAGACTGCCCCCATTTTTCGTTTTTTTATTTCTAGAATAATCTTAATAATAAATTCGGTTCAAACTATATATATTGCAAAAGTGTAGACCGCGTAAGCGACCAAACGGAGTGGCTTTTGTCCACGTAGTGCGAATTGGAGCAATTTTCCTACTATTTGTGCAGAAAATCATAGATTTTCTTGCACAATTGGAAATTGCTTTCGCCAAGGTCAAACGTTGCAATATATATAGTTTGAACAAATAGATTAATCTAGTTCCATATCATATTCCCTCACATGGACTTTCACAATTTGGTTCTCATATTCATTTGGCTGGTAATTCATATAAAAATTATCTTGCGCTTTTTCGGTAAGCCTATAGTCATTTAAGTTTAACAAAACTTCATCTGATACATCCATTCCACTTGGCAAAGTTTGATTAAAATTATCATAAAAAACAATGTTAGAGTAAAATAAAATTGGCATATTTTCTTTGATGTTTAATTTATATAAATAAATTTCTTTTTGGTCTAGTTTCTCTTCAATCGCTTTTGCTTGGTCTAAATGAAACAATTGTAATTTTTCTAATGGTATTTCTTCTGTAGATGTTACATAAGCTGGCAAAGCATATGGAGCTGTTATTTTATGAAATGCTTCTTTGATGAAGTTTAAATAGTTTCGTAAATTGTCAATATATAAACTTAGGTCTGTATCTGGTGTAATATGTAGCACATTATATTTATCTTTTTCTACTTCTCTATGTTTTTGATTATTTAATGTTTTGGTTTTTGTTTTATCTTCTGACATGCTACCAAAAATGTCAAAGTCCTTTGCTTTAATCACATCAATATCTTTTTTATATTCTTCTTTTAGTCTGTTTAATTCTTCTTCTAAAATATTTTTCTGTGCTTTTGTCAATCTTTTACTTTCTGTATCATTTAAAATTTGACAGGAAGTAAGAACTTGTTTTACTGCAAAAATACTGTCAGCTTCATTTTTAGATAACTTTCTTCTTTGCAATTCATCTACTTGTTTGCCTAGTTCTTCTATATCTATTTCATAATCAAAGCTTTTACCAATTTTCTCTTTGTGTTCGTTTTCTTCCTCTTCGCCCTCATTTAAGCTAGGTAATTCATCTTTATTAGTAAATTTCCAAAACTCAAAAATACTTTTTTTATGAAGTTCGATTTCATTTAAGTAAATATTCGCATTTTTAATTTTCCTTTCCAGATTGATTTTCTTTAATTCTAATGCCTTTGTATCTACTTCTAAATTTTTAACCACTTTTTTTCTACCATCTAATTTTGTACAAACCTCTATTAAATCTTCGATTGTATAAGACTCTTTTTCTAATTTCAATGGTTCTACTTCTTTGGTATTTTGTTTTGTTTCTTCTTTTTCTATCTTTTTCTTTTCTTGTTTTTGTCTAATAGTTTGTAATTCTTTTTTTCTGTTAGAAAAATAGTATTTGATTTTTCCAAAGAATGTTTTTTTGCATTCCAAAAATGTAGCAATTTGTCGCTGTTTTTGTAAATATTCCTCTGTTTGTTTTTCAATTACTTCTTTGATTTCTTGCAACTTTTCTTGCTCTCCTGTTATCTTTCTATCTTCTAACCCTACTAATACTTTTTTTTGGGCAACTTGCGTTTGAATAAATTCTAATAAAGTAGTGTAATTGATGACCATTTCTCCGGTCATAGATTGATAAGAAAAATCAAGCTCTCCTTTTTCATTAATTTTGGTTTGAAATTGATAATCATCTGGGAGTCCTGTTGCAATAATAAATAAGGCTTTGATTAATTTATAAAACTCTAACGCTTTTTCTTTATTGTCTAAAGTAATCACATAAGTGCTTTTGATGTTTTCATAAACCTTTGTTGTTCCAACAATTTTAACACTCATTTTTCCTTTTAAGTCATATACTTCAAAAATACTTGGCCATTCTTTTGTAAAATACCACAAATAATTTTCTAAATCTGTTATTTGGCTTTTGACTAAATAATGTCCTGCGTATTCCATATGGCTAATTGGAACAAATATTGTCTCTTTTTTCCTTGTTTTTTTCGCTTCTATTTGTTTTTTTAGCAGATAAAATAGCCCAGCATTGTTATATTCATTGGTTGGTACTAACATAAAATATTGGTCAGAAATATCTGAGTAATAAATTTGCCAAATATAGTTGTCCGTGTATTTCACTTCATATGGCAACTGTTGTTTTAAAATTTCTTGTTCTTTTTCCACTGCTTGAATTTCTTCTAAAGTGGTGTCATTTAACATTTTCAAAAAAGTAGCAAAATGTTCCATATTTTCTTCTGTTTTGGAATCTAGGTAGGTCATAATTGGAGCTGCTAATTTGTATTTTTCTGTTAAACTGGTTAAACGATCTGTTGGAGTTAATAAGATTTCTATATCTGTCACATCAATATGTTTATATACTTTGTAGGTGGTGTCATCATAGACTTTAGAAGGTCTGAAAGAAAAGGAATTGAACTCTTTTAAAAACTTTGGAATTCTTTCTAGATTTAATCCGATATATGCTAATTTTTCTTTTAATTTTTCTTTTTCTTCTGCAAAATTTTTAGCCATGTTTGTCCTCCTGAATTTTTCTTCTAGTGCAAGTATATCACAAAGCTAAATGGCTTACAACTGTTTTGATTGAAATTGGTAATAGTTTTTGTAAATCTCTTAACAAACGTCAATTTGCATGCAATTTTTCATTTGATGATTTTTTCAATTTTTCTTTCTTTTCAAAAAGCACAAGAAAAAAACTGTGCTTTTTCTAAAAAATTTTTAGAAATTACACAGTTAGATTTTAACACTCCCCCGAGTATTACGTCAACCTCATCACTGCTCAGTGCTACTGATATAAAGTGTGAGCCTGGTAGAGAGGTAGGAATTGTAGACGTTGAGCGGATAGTTGTAGTTGCGGTAAGAAGCTGGATTATCAGAGCCGGAAATGTTGTACATACCACCACGATAAACACGAAAGAAGGTGTCGTCGACCTCTTGAGTCCATTCTTTAGAGAAATTACTCCTTTTCATTTAACTTCATCTTTCTAATTTAAATTAGGATTTCTAAATTTCATTTCATTATTACATTTAGGACATCTAATCATTTGAAATTTTTGGTTATCATTCCATATTATTTCTAAATTATTACCACATAAACATTTTTCAGATGATTTAGTATTTCCTATATAGTATTTTTTAAATGGTAAATTGTATGGTAAACCATCAACTTTAGCATTCTCACTACTAAAATCTAAAATAATACCAATTTTTCTACACACTTTATTTACGCAATAGTAAATGTCAAATAATTGCTTTGATGTGAATTGAGAATTGCCTAATAACTTAGTAATAGAACTTTCCTCTCCAACAGATAAATTAATGATTTTTTTTACAATTTCATAAATAGGTTGATTCCAAAACGGATCATTATTACCAATTATTTCTTCTACTATCTTTTTTAATTCTTCATTTGAGATTTTATCTTTTGTTATATTTAAATTCATTTTATAATTTTCAAATAATTCATCACTGTTTGATGTCTTTAAAATATCTTTAGATAAATTATTAAATAAATTTTTATCTAAAATAATTTTTTGAAAAAATTCCAATTTTTCATTTTCTGTTTTATTAACTTGATTGAAAAAATTAATAAAACAATCTGCCCAAAATGGATCTAATCCTGCATTTTTCTTTATTAAATTTATTAGAGTAAATTTTTTTGCTTCTTCTTCTATATTAGGCATTTCAAAATATTCTTCCTCTTCATATTCCATACCATTCTCATCAAGTTTTGTTTTCCTAATAAAATTTTTTCCTCCTTTGCAATTTATTAAATCCTTAACAACTTTTATTTCTGTTTCTACATTAGTAACACAATTATTATCATCAATCCCTTTTTCTATTTCTTCTCGTCTTGCTTTTTTTAATTCTTTTGAATGTAAATATTTTTTTAATTCTTTCAACGTTGTTTTTAATTCATCAATTGAATAATCTTTATATTTTTCTCTATATATGCCTGGTCCTATAGCCATTTATATCACTCCAATCTATTATTTTTATAATTCCATACCTCCCATATCCATCATAGGCTGTTGTGGTTGTACTGGAACTTGTGCTTGCCCTTGTTGTAATTGCTCGGTATTTTCTTGCTGAAATTCACCTCCTTGCTTATTAGCTTGTCCTTGTTGTAGTTCTTGATTTTGTACTTGCTTTTGCTGTTCCTTTTGTTCTCTATGCTTTTGTGCTATTTTAGCAGTTTCTTTTTGTATTCTAGTTTTTTCTTCTGGTTCTAATTCCCCTAATTTTTTTGTCTCTTTATTTGCTTGTATCCTTGTTTCCTCTTTTTTATCCGTTTTTACTTGTGGGAATACTGATTGTTTTACTTTTCCTTTTGCAACAAATTCACCTTGTATCTTTTTTGACATATCCGAATCTTTCCCAAACACTTTATCACATAATTGTTTTAATTCCTCTTGTGTAAGTTCACCATTCTCTGCTTTTTCACGAAATCTTACAATCTCTGCATATTGTGCTTGTTTTTCTTTGTTTGATTCAAACATATTGAACCCTTCAGTTTTTGATAATTGATTAAAAATAACATTTCTTACTAATTTTGCTTGTTGAGGTATAGGAAATCTTTCTTGGCATATTCTTTCAAACTCACTATAACTAAGTGTTCCATTCTGTAAGCCTTCATTTACCCTAGTAGCATTTTCATCTCCTAACAAAGAAATTGCTTCTTCTCTTGTCATCTCCATTACTTTTTCAGCATCAAACTCATATTCTATTGTTTGTTTACTTTCCATTTCGTTTTCCTCCTTTGCATCATTGTTATTCATTATTTATATTTTACCATATTAGCCTAATTATTACAAGCAAACTGTTTGTTACTTTTTTATCTTTCTAACTCCCACTCTTTTTCTCTTTCTTCTCTTTTTAGTTGTTTTTCTGGATCAATTAAAGTATTTGTATCTTCTTCAAATTTTTTAACCAGTTCTTTTGATTCTCCTATACCAAATTTATGACAAATCCATTTTATAAATTTTTCTACTGTGTCGTAAAATTTATCTACAATTTTGTGTAAATGGTTATTTTCTTTTTCTAATGTTTTAATTTTGTGTTTATATTTATA
>CALXQF010000069.1 GCA_944390505.1 uncultured Clostridia bacterium
ATTTATGTATATGTATAAATATTAATTCATTTTTTATTTATTTAAAAATTCAATAAGGTATTTTAAATCAAATATTTATTATCTTTTTTAATCCAAAATCAATATAAAAAATAGATAGTAAAAAATAATGAAAAACAAAATATTCATTCAACTTTCATACATTTATTAAGCTTTTGTCTAGTAATATAAAATTTATATTAATGGAGGACATGCCTATGAACCAAGAAAAATCAATTACAAATGAAGAAAATCAAGAGAAAAAAGAGATTTTACAACCAAAAAATGATGTAGTATTTAAGGCTCTATTTACAAGAGGAAAAGAAAGTATTACAAAAGCACTAATAGAAGATATCCTAAAGATAAAAATACATAAATTAGATTTAGACAAAAGTAAAGACTTGCTAAACGATAACAAAAAAGATAAAAATGGAAGATTGGATTTAAGAGCAGTACTAAATGATAATATAGAATGTGACATAGAAATTCAATTGTCTACACATGATAAAGTATTGGAAAGATTTTTGTATTATTGGTCAAAAATATATGCATCAAATTTAGAAATAGGAGACAAATATGATAAGCTAAGACAAACAATCAGTATCATAATAATAGATGATGAGATAAAGCAATTTAGTGAAATAAAAAAAGCATATACAAAATGGCAAATACGAGAAGAAGAATATAGGAATATTATATTGACTTCTTACTTCCAGATTTGTATAATTGAATTACCAAAAGCAATCAAAGAATATGAAAAGAACAAAAATGACGAAGTATTGCAATGGATGAAGTTTTTGGATAATCCAGAGGATATGGAGGTAGAGAAGATAATGGAAGAAAACCAAGATATCAAAGAGGCAAAAGAAGAACTAGAAAAAATAAGTCAAGATAAAAGATTAAGAATAATGGCAATAAGAGCAGATTTAGAAAGAAGAGATTATGAGCAGTGCTTGTATGAGGCAAGAAGAGATGGCAAGGCAGAAGGCATAAAAGTTGGAAGAGCAGAAGGTGTACAAAATGAGAAAAAAGAAATAGCAATAAAAATGTTACAAGAAAAAATGGATATAAAAGTAATTACAAAAGTAACAGGGCTAACAGAGGAAGAAATCAAAAAGCTTTCCATGGAAGAATAAAAATAATACTTATTGCTCAGTGAAAAGATAGAAAATACAAATATCAAATCAAAAAATATCAACTATGCTAATTACCTTGAAAAAATAACAAAACCTCGTTATAATATAAGTTATAGCCCACAAGCTATAACTTATTTTTATGGAATAAAAAAATAAGTATGTAATTTTTTGAAAGAAAGAACGTGAAAAAATGATAACAAAATATTCTAACCAAAAAGAGCAAGTCAAAGAAGACGAAATAGCACAAGCAGCAAAAGAAATACAAAATGGAAATCTAGTTATTTTTCCAACTGAAACAGTTTATGGGATAGGAGCAAATGCTTTAGACGAGGTAGCTGTCAAAAAAATATTTGAAGCAAAAGGTAGAGCACAAGACAATCCATTGATTGTACATGTTGCTAGCATAGAAATGGTAGAAAAGCTAGTGGAGAAAATTGGAACAGTAGAACAAAAATTAATGGAAAAATTTTGGCCGGGTCCTTTAACTATTATTATGAAACGTAAAAGCAAAAAAGTAGTTCCAAATGTGACTACTGCTAATTTAGATACAGTAGGAATTCGCATGCCTAGCAATCAAATTGCGCAAAAATTAATAGAAAAAGCAGGTCTGCCAATTGCAGCACCAAGTGCTAATATATCTGGAAAACCAAGTGGAACTAAAATAGAAGATATTATAGAAGAATTTAATGGTAAAGTTTCTTATATTTTAGATGGAGGCATAACAGATATTGGTTTGGAATCTACTGTTATCAAAGTAGAAGATGATAAAATCAATATTTTAAGACCAGGAAAAATTACGAAAGAACAACTAGAGGAGGTAGCCAAACAAGTAGAAATTGATAAACATGTATTAGGGCAAATAAGTCAAGACGAAATAGTTGCCTCACCAGGAATGAAATATCGTCATTATGCACCAAACACTAAATGTATAATGATATATAGTCAGAGTGAACAAAAAATGATAGATAAAATAAACGAAATAACAAACGAATTGCAAAAAGAAGGAAAAAAGATATTAGTATTAGGAAGAAAAAAACATATTAACTCTTATATTACTCCAACAAAATGGAACATGGGAGATACCCTAGAAGAGGTTGCTAAAAATATTTTTACACTTTTAAGAAAAGTAGATAAGGAAAATGTTGATCTTGTATTAATAGAGGGAGTAGGAGAACAAGGACTAGGACTCGCAATTACTAATCGATTAATTCGAGCTTGCGCTTACCATTATATGATTGTTTAAAAAATATATTCTAAAAGTGAAAAATAATATAAATGGTGTTTTGAAATTAATTGATGAAGAATTAATTTTAGAACACTATTATTTTATAAATGTAATGAATTGAACCTTGCTATTTTTTAGCAGTTAATGAAATAAATGAATAAAATTTGCCCAAATTTCTCATACTAACATTAGAATACATAGAAAGGATGAAAAAGTATGAGAAAAGGTATTGCAATTACATTAGGAATCATTGCTTTATTATTAATAGGTATTGCAGCTGGTGTGTATGTATATAATCAAAATAAAACACAAGATAGTAATATGTTACAAGGAAAAGAACTTGCTACAGAAGAACAGCAAAATACAAGCAAAGAAAATGAGTTGGTTTCTACAGTAGCATTAGAAGAAAAAATATCTCCTAATTGTAATATAATCCAAAAACAATATTATAAAGGGTGTGATCATTTAATCAAAACAGAAAAAGAAGTGGATGCAGAATATATTAATCTGACAAAACAGGAATTTATAGAAAAATATGTAAAAGAAGACTGGAAATTAGAAAAGTTTTCTAGTGATGAAATTATTCTTTATCAGGAAAAAGAAGGTTACTGTAATGAACATTATTTAGTAAAAGAACACAATGGAGTTTTAGGAATTTACACAATAGATGAGAAAGGAAAAACTACATTAAAGGAAGATACAGAAATTCAAACAATGTATTTGACAGAAGTAGACATAGAAAAATTTAAGCAAGGAGTAGAAGTAATAGGAGAACCAGAATTACGTACTTTATTAGAAGATTTTGAATAATGAACTGATATCAAAATAAAATCGGTAAAATAATGAAGAAGACAGTAAAAGAAAAATACTTTTTCATTCAGTTAAAAAACTGATGGAAAAGTATTTTTGTACAGTTAAAAACTGATGAATAAGTATTTTTTTAAGATAATACATACTATTTATGATTAAAAGTATCTTTACTTTTTTCTTCATTTTCTATTTTTAAATTTTCCTTTTTTAAATAGCCTTGTTTGTAGAATGTTACATAATACATTACTAAAGAGAAAAGAGTAGCTGCTAATGCTAAGTAGTAAATCCATAAATCAAACTGTGGAAGCGGAGAAACAGAGTTTGCTGGGTCAGCTGCAATATTATTCCAATAACGAATGCCAAAAGAACAAGCGATGGCAATATAGAATAATACAGTTGCTAGTTTGCCAAACCATCTACTAGAAACTACTAATTGCTTACCATATAGAAATGATGCTCCTGCAATCATAGTGGCTTCTTTTAATACAACTACAACAATAATCCAATAAGGAATAATTTCTTTAAAAGCTAAACATAAAAGAACTGCAATTTGAGTTGCTTTATCAGCTAAAGGATCAATCAATTTTCCAAAATTAGTGATAAAATTAAATTTTCTTGCAATCCATCCATCTAATACATCAGTAAGACCAGAAATAATTAAGAAAATGAGTGCAAGGATAAACCTATCAGTTGCAATATAATAAATAATAAATGGTATTAATATAAAACGTGCTACAGTTAGTATATTTGGTATATGTTTTGCCATAAAAATTTCATTCCTTTCTTGCTTCTTTCAAAAGTACATATAATGAAAAAATTCGATTCATTTCTATTGTTAATATTTTTATATCTACTTTGTTTTTATAATTATGTTGTTTTTGAAACAATGTCATCCTTAGAGACTAGTTAATTTTCTACACTTAATTTCAATTCTGTTTCACCAGCAGTAACGGTTACAGTTTGGCCATTTAATAAATCGCCTCTTAAAATCATATCAGATAAAGCATCTTCTAAATATCTTTGAATAGCCCTTCTTAAAGGTCTTGCACCATATTTAATATCAGTGCCTTTTTCCAATAAGAATTTTTTAGCATCTTCGTTGACAATCATTTTAATATCTTTATCAGCTAATGCATTTTGAGTATCATGAAGCATCAAATCTACAATTTGGATTAATTGGTCTGGTTTTAATTGTTCAAAAATTACAATTTCATCTACTCTATTTAAAAATTCTGGTCTAAAGGTTTCTTTTAGACTGTCCATTACTTTGCTTTGGCTCATGGTATTTCCGCCAAAGCCAATAGAATTCGTATTTTGATTAGAACCAGCATTAGAGGTCATAATAATGATAGTATTTTCAAAACTAATTGTATTTCCTTGGCTATCTGTTAAACGTCCATCATCTAAAACTTGTAATAAAATATTAAATACATCTGGATGTGCCTTTTCAATTTCATCTAATAATACAATAGAATAAGGGTTTCGTTTTACTTTTTCAGTTAATTGACCTGCATCATCATAACCAACATATCCTGGAGGAGAACCAATTAATTTAGAAGTAGAGTGACTTTCCATATATTCAGACATATCTACACGAATAATCGAATTCTCATTGCCAAACATTTCATAAGCAAGAGATTTTGCAAGTTCTGTTTTACCAACTCCAGTAGGCCCAACAAATATAAAAGATGGTGGTCTTTTGGTACTTTTGAGTCCTGCACGATTACGACGAATCGCTCTTGCTACTGCTGCCACAGCATCATCTTGACCAATGACTCTTTTATGTAAGTTTTGTTCTAGATTTAATAATTTTTGTGTTTCTGCTTCTGTAATTTTCTTTACAGGAATTTTGGTCCAGCTTTCAATTACTTCAGCAATATCTTGAACAGTTAAGCTTTTTAACTGCATTTTTTCATTCAATTGATCAATTTGCTCTGTCAAGCTACATTCTTTTGCTTTTAATTCAGCAGCTTTTTTGTAATCTTCTGTTGAATCTGCAAGGGCAGCTTCTTCTTTTTCTTCTTGAACAGCTTTTAATTGATTTTTAAGAACTTCTAACTGATATAGTTCTTTGTTATTTAAATTAATACGAGAGCAAGCTTCATCTAATATATCAATTGCTTTGTCTGGTAAAAATCTGTCATGGATATATTTTTCAGACATAATAACAGCTTGTTTAATCACATCAGTAGAAATTTTTACTTTGTGATATTCTTCATAATATTTTTTAATTCCTTCTAATATATCAATAGAATCACTAATAGAAGGTTCTTCTACAATAACTGGTTGAAATCTTCTTTCTAAAGCTGAGTCTTTTTCAATATATTTGCGATATTCTTTTAAAGTAGTAGTTCCAATTAGCTGAATTTCTCCGTTAGAAAGAGAAGGCTTCAAAATATTTGCAGCATTCATAGAATGTTCTGCATCACCAGCACCAATAATATTATGGATTTCATCAATCACTAAAATAATATTACCAGCATTTTTACACTCATCAATAATAGACTTCATTCTTGCTTCAAATTGTCCTCTAAATTGAGTACCAGCAATAATAGCTGTCATATCTAGTAAGTAAACTTCTTTATTTAATAATTTGGCAGGAACTCTGCCATTTGCAATTTTAATTGCTAAACCTTGTGCAATTGCTGTTTTTCCTACACCAGGTTCCCCAATTAAACAAGGATTGTTTTTAGAACGACGATTTAAAATTTGAATCATTCTTTGAATTTCTTTATCTCTACCAATTACCATATCTAACTGATTATTTTTTGCCTTTTGTGTTAAGTTTGTGCCATACATTTCTAATGTTTTTCTTTTTTTGTCCTTTTTCTTATCTTTATCGATTTTCACTTTCTTCTTTTCAGAAGAGGCATTTGCTTCACTATCTGCATTGCCATTTTCGGAATTAGCACCAAACATATTAGAAAAAATAGAACCTAAAGGAATCGCACCAAATTGAATTGGCATACCACCTTGTTCTTCTATTTTATCTAATTCTTCTTGATCCATATTATTCATCTGTTCAGATAAAGCATCCATATCTATGTTTTGAGCCATATCTGTTACCATACTTTCTATCTGTTTGGTCATATCGTTTAAATCTTTTTCTGTTAGATTGGCTTGTTTCATAAGGGTATCCATAGGATTAATACCGTGCTTTTTGGCACAGTCATAACAATATCCTTCTACTTTCGTCTTTCCATCTTCACCTTGTTTATTAATAAACACAACAGCTGTGTTTTTATTACAAATTGAACATAACATGTTTGTTAAAACTCCATTTCTATTTTTATCTTTTCAATTTAGCTATATTCTATTTTTTAGCTAAAAAAGTAGTATTAATAACTATTTTAATACTACAATATCATACAACAAAAACGTGGATAAGTCAATGGAATTACTTTTATTTTAAAGGATCTTAAGGAAGAATTAAGATCTAAAAAATCTCTGACATGATTCACACAAATTTCAGCAAAATACTAGCTTTTTGGCGAAAAATGAGGTAAAATAATAAATAGAGGGAAAAATCGAAACATTACACATAGACACAAAAATGAAAAAAGGAGAAGTGAAAAAATAGTAATGAAAAATATAAAAATAGTTTATATTTTAATTGGTGTTTTTTGTGTACTTGCAGTAATAGCTGGAATCTATGCACAGTTTTTTGTGCCAGAAACAGAAAAAAACAATGTCATTATGCCAGATTTCAATAATACACAAACACCTGAAGTAACGGAAAAAACACAAGAAGAATTAAAAACACAATTTGCTAGCCTTTTTACAAATACTTTTAATATAGGAACATATAATACAGCAAATATCGAACGAATAGATATCAATAAAGATTTAGTTTATTCTGCCTATGATATAGAAGAGCAAACG
>CALXQF010000070.1 GCA_944390505.1 uncultured Clostridia bacterium
GAAAAAATGAAGCAGAAACAAAAATGATTTCACGTCACGAAATAACAGCAAATTTAGAAGATTTTATTGAAATGGCAAGTTATCTCTTAAAAGATAATGGAATCTTTTACATGGTACATAGGCCAGAAAGGTTAATAGATATTAGTATTGCATTAAGAAAGTATCATTTGGAACCAAAAGAAATGAAATTGATATATCCTTATGTGGATAAAGCACCAAATTTAATTTTGATAAAAGCTGTTAAAAATGCAAAACCATTTTTGAAAATATTAGAACCACTTTACATTTATCAAAAAGATGGAAATTATACAAATGAGGTTTTAAAGATTTATCATAAGATATGATATTTTTTAGAAAAGTATAGAACATAGGAAATATCTTAGATAGTTAATATATAAAAAAAAATAAAAGTAGGATAATTAGATTATAATTCATTAAAATGTAAAAAGATAATGTATAAAAAGAAAGAGGAAAATATGAAAGGAATCATTTATTTAGTAGCAACTCCAATAGGAAATTTAAAAGATATTACATTAAGGGCAATAGAAGTCTTAAAAGAAGTAGATGTTATTGCTGCTGAAGACACTAGACATACTTTACAATTATTGAATCATTTAGAAATTCAAAAAACACTTATTAGTTATCATAGGCATAATGAAGGTGAAAGAACCCATGAATTAATAAAGCAAGTATTAGAAGGGAAAAATATTGCTATTGTAACTGATGCTGGAACCCCAGGAATTTCTGATCCTGGCGAAGAAATTGTGAAAATGGCCATTGAAAACGAAATAAATATTATTCCAATTCCAGGAGCATGTGCTTTTGTAAATAGTTTAATTGTTTCAGGAATTTCAACAAAAGAATTTTCTTTTTATGGATTTTTACCACTTAATCATAAAAATCGTAAACAAAAGTTAGAACAAATTGCGAAAGAACAAAAAACAGTTATTTTATATGAAGCACCACATAAAATAAAGAAAACATTGGAAGATATTTTACAAAGCATTGGAGATTGTAATGCTTGTTTAGTAAGAGAATTAACAAAATTACATGAAGAAAAATTATATGGAACTGTGACAGAATTAATTTTAAAGTGCCAAGAACCAAAGGGAGAATATGTTATTATTTTAGATTTAAATAATGAAAAATCAGAAGAAGACATATTTGAACATATGACTTTACAAGAACACTATCATTACTATGAAAAACAAGGGCTTGCTAAAAATGAAATTATTAAGAAAATTGCAAAAGATAAAAAAGTAAATAAAAACGAAATTTACCAAGTATTCATGAAAAAATAATAGGATACCTATCAATAGATTCGGGCTAAAATATAAATTATTTCATAGATATAAGCAAGTTTAAATAATAAAAAAATGCATAATCAATAAAAATAGTAAATTTAATAAGTTATACCAACTTAAATAAATTTACTATTTTTCTTCTCAATATATTAATCCGCATCTTCTACTTTAATGGTTGCTAATTTTGCTAAACATTTATCACATACTAATTTTCCTTTGTATTCTGATAATTTTTTTGAATTACCACAAAATACACAATTTGGTTCATATTTTTTTAAAATAATAGAAGAACCATCTACATATATTTCAATTGGATCTTTTTCTGCAATTCCAAATTTATTTCTTAGTTCAATTGGTATTACAACTCTTCCTAGTTCATCTACTCTTCTAATAATTCCTGTAGATTTCATAAAATATCCTCCTTAAAACAACATTATTCGACAAATTCATCTTTTATTATAGTACCATAAATTGCAGTAAATTGCAATAAAAAAGGCATAAAATTAACAGTTTTTGTCATTTTTATCCTAAAAAATACTGGGAAAATAAGAAAAATGTCGAAAAACAAAAATAATTTTACAATCATAAATAAAGAAAAAACGAATAAGATTACATAGTACAATATAGAGTATTTTTTATTGTGAATAACTAAGAACAACAAGTATGGAAGGGTGAAAAAATTGCTTAATATTATTTGGCCTGCATTTATTATCATTTCAGTTCTATATGCCTTTATAGGAGGAAATATAGAAGAGGTTAGTAATGGAATTTTTGAGAGTAGTAGTTCAGCAGTGGAATTAACAATTACCTTTTTTGGAACGATATGTTTATGGAATGGAATTATGGAAATTGCAAAGAGAACTAGTTTGATGGATAAAATTACGAAATTATTAAGACCATTGATTCATTTTCTATTTCCAGAATTAAAAAATAATAAACAGGCAAATGAAGAAATTTCAATGAATATGGTTGCAAATTTATTAGGATTAGGAAATGCAGCCACACCGCTAGGTTTAAAGGCAATGCAGACCATGCAAAAAGAAAACCCAAAAAAAGATACATTAACAAATTCTATGGCAATGTTTATTGTTCTCAATACTGCTTCTTTGCAATTAATTCCAACAAATGTTATTGCCATTCGTAGCTCTTTAGGGTCGCATTCTCCAAGCGGAATTATTTTACAAGTTTGGATTGCAACTATTGTAGCAGCAGTAGTGGGAATTACCGCTACTAAAATTTTAATGAAAAGGTTTTAAAAATGCAAATTGTTCATTTTTTATCTGCAACAGCCATTCCTATGATGATAGTAATTATCATTGCATATGGCATAAAAGAAAAACAAAAAGTTTTTGATATATTTCTAGAAGGAGCAAAAGAAGGGCTTCAAATAGTAATACAACTATTTCCTACCTTATTAGGAATATTCTTAGCGGTTGGATTATTACGTAGCTCAGGAGTTTTGGATTTTGTAATACAACTTATTTCACCAATCACAAATTTATTGCAAATACCAAGTCAAATTTTGCCTCTTGCAATGCTAAGACCTATTTCAGGTAGTGCTTCTATGGGGGTAGCAGTTGATATTATGCAGCAATATGGAGTAGATAGCATAATAGGTAGTATTACTTCTACTATTATGGGATCAACAGAAACTACTTTTTATACAATTGCTATTTATACAGCCTGTGTAAAAATAAAAAAAATCCGCTTTGTTTTAGCGGCAGCACTACTAGCTGATTTAGCAGGCATGATTACATCTGTCATAATTTGTCAATTTTTGTCTTGAAGTTTTTCTTGACAAAAGTGGATTCTCATAGTAATATAAAGGTACACTTTTAGAAAGGACAAGCCAATGTTATTTTCAATTTTTTGTTTTAGTATCTTATATTTTTTTCTAAGATATTTTATTTCTAAAAAATTAGCCAAAAGAATTTTAAAACAAATTGAAGAATAATCATTTTTTGCTATACTTTTGAAAAATAATTTTGAAAAGTTATTTTTTAGAACTTCAAAATTATTGAAAAAATACATTTATGATTTTATTCTTGTAGAGGAGATTTTTGTTTTTTATTAATATTCATATATTCCCCTAAATATATAAAATAATAACCAGTAAATCTTTTTCATACTGGTAATAATAGTAGATTTTTAATATTATAAAATTTAAGATATGCCCCCAATTTTATCTTTAATTTTTCGTTTTATCTCCTCTACAACTCAATATATATTACTAAAGATAATATACTCATGATATACTTTAAAATAGTAAAGCAAAATCAAGTAAGTATCAAACTTTAATGATGATAAGTCTCATGATTTTGAATTTTAAAACTTCTAAAAAGTTGTTCTGCTAAAAAAATACGAATTAATTGATGTGGAAAAGTCATTTTAGAAAATGAAATGAGTTCATTAGCAGATAATAGTAATTTTTGAGACATCCCAAGTGTTCCACCAATTAAAAAGGTAAGATGAGAATATTGTAAAGTCAGTTTTTCTATTTTTTGTGAAAACTCTTCAGAAGTATATTGTTTTCCATTTAAATCCAAAGCAATCACATAGCTGTTTTCTTTCAGATGTGATAAAATAGAATTACTTTCTTTTTCTATAATTTTTTGTTTTTCTATAGGGCTTAAAATAGTAGGAACTTTTTCATCAGGTAATTCTACAATATGAAAAATGCAATATTTAGAAAGGCGTTTACTATATTCTAATATTGCATCTTTTAAATAAGATTCTTTTAATTTTCCAATGCAAATAATATCAATATGTAACATTATTTAGTTTCCTTTTTATTATATTTTTTATGAATAGTTTTACTAATCAACTTTATCAAATAAGATTCAATTCAAACAGTTGGTATATAATGATAGAATTTGCTATCAAAAATTATCAATCATATGAAATATTTAATTATATTCCAAATTCAACACAGGACTTGGCATTGAACGATTAGCTACACTAATTTTAATAGCATTTTCATCAAAACTTTGTGTACAAAGTTCATCAATTACTGTTTTATAAGCAAGTTCTGGAAAATTATTTTCTTTGCTTAAATGACCAAGCATTACATTTTGCAAACCACATTTCATTAGATAAGAAATAGTCTTACCAGCAGCTTCATTAGATAAATGCCCATTTGGTCCAGCTATTCTTTGCTTTAAAGAATAGGGATATCTTGAACATTTTAAAATATTAGGATCATAATTAGATTCTAATAAAATAAAAGAGCTTTCTTCTAAATTTTTGATGATGCGAGAATCCATATGCCCTATATCAGTTGCAATACTTATTTTTTGGTTTTTGTAATAAATATTAAAGCCACAAGGGTTAGCTGCATCATGAGGAATAGGAAAAGCTCGTATTTTTAATTCTCCTACATCAAAATTTTCATTAATATGAAATAAATTTTTATTTTCTTCTTGCACTTTTGTAAGTACTTCTGGCATAGCTTGCCAAGTTTCACGATTAGCATAAACAGGTAAATGGAACTTTTTTGTTAAAGTTCCAAGTCCTTTAATATGATCAGAATGTTCATGTGTTACTAAAATAGCATCAATATCATGAACATCCACTTGAATTTCATTTAATGCTGTTTCAATTTTTTTAGCACTTTCACCAGCATCAATTAGAATTTTGGTATTTGGTGTTTCTATAAATAAACTATTTCCACTACTACCACTATATAAACTACAAAATTTAAACATGTATGTACACTCTTCCTTTGTTTTCTATTCTTAATTGTTTGCATTAGGCTCTACAACTCTTTGTATATTAGCACCTAAGCTTCTAAATTTTTCTTCTATATTCTCGTAACCTCTATCAATATGCTCAATATTATATAATTGAGTTTCACCGTTTGCAACAACACCTGCAATCAGTAATGCTGCACCAGCCCTTAAATCTGTTGCATAAACAGGAGCTCCAGTTAAACTTTTTACTCCTTCAAAAACAGCAGACTTTCCTTGTGCTGTAATTTTAGCTCCCATTTTATTTAACTCAGCAGTGTACTGAAACCTAGATTCCCAAATGCTTTCATGAATCATGCTGGTACCATCTGCAAGTGATAGAACAACTCCCATTTGTGGTTGCAAATCGGTAGGAAAACCAGGATATGGCAAAGTTTTTACTACAGCTTTATTAGGTCTTTTATTCATACTAACACGAATAGAGTCCCTGTAATCTTCTACTGTTCCACCAATTTCAAATATTTTTGCAGTAATACAGTCCAAATGTTCAGGAATACAATTTTTTAGTAAAATGTCCCCTCTAGAAGCTACTGCTGCTAACATAAAAGTACCCGCTTCAATTTGGTCTGGAACCACGGAGTAAGTGGTATTTCCATGTAATTTTTTTACACCGTTAATTTTAATGACATCTGTTCCAGCACCACGAATGTCTGCACCCATCGTATTTAAAAAATTTGCAACATCTACAATATGAGGTTCTTTCGCAGCATTATCAATGGTGGTAGTTCCTTCTGCCAATACACTTGCTAAGATTGCATTAATCGTAGCACCAACTGAAACAATATCCATGTAAATAGAAGTCCCAACTAATTTTTTTACTTTTGCAGTAATTTTTCCTTGTGCTACTTCTACTTTAGCACCTAATGCTTCAAAAGCCTTAATATGTTGATCAATTGGTCTAGCACCTAAATTACAACCCCCAGGAAGACCAACTTCTGCACTTCTACATCTTCCAAGCAGAGAACCAATTAAATAATAAGAGGCCCTAAATTTGCTAGTTAAGTCCAAAGGTGCTTGTGTACAATTGATTTCTCTTGTATCAATTTCGATTTCATTGTCTGTTATCCAAGTAATTTTAGCGCCTAATTGCTCTAAAATTTTGCAAGACATTTTTACATCACTAATATTTGGTAAATTATCTATTTTGCAAACTCCATCAATTAATAATGTAGCTGGTAATATGGCAACTGCTGCGTTTTTGGCTCCACTGATTGTTACTTCACCTTTTAATTTGGTAGGACCACTAATTACTAATTTATCCAAAATAAATTACCCCCGTAAAAAAATACTTTGTTTCCAAATATTTTTATACCATACTTTGTCAAATTTGGCAAGTAATTGTGGAGCCTATTTCAAGCCTAATCTCAAATTTTGAAAAAATTCTACTAATTTAAATTTAAAAGTAATCTCACTACTATCTGTTTCACTAATCAAATCATATTCTTCCTCATTTAAATTTTCTTTTATTTCTTCTTTTGACTCATTAGGAACAATACCAGAGCTTACATCAACAAAACATAATGGAGGAAACATCACACACCACCAGTTTTGACCTTTAGCTTCTCCTATTTGTACTTTTAGTGCGTCATAGCTCCCAGCAGGAAATGAAATATCACCATAAGTTTTGGTTGGAAAATCTGAAACACCAATTTCTATTTGTACAGAATAATCAAATCCATTCTCTTGAATAACATCTTCAGCAATGTGTTTAAACTCTTCTTGGTGTTCTTGGGCAAGTTTAATGACTTCTTCTTTAGAAGTACAATCTTTTGATAAAGTATTCATATAAGAAAGTAATTCATCACGAACTTTTAGTTTTAATTCTTGATCTTCTTTAGAATCACTATTAGCAATAACATGTAGTCTAAATACACTATTTGCGATATCTTCAGAAACAGCATCTACATAAGAAATAGCTGAAATAAAAATAAATAAACTTAAAAGAAAAGTAATCATCAAAAAAGGTTTTATTTTGAATAATAAATTTTTGAA
>CALXQF010000071.1 GCA_944390505.1 uncultured Clostridia bacterium
GGTAAGCGGTAGAAAAAGAGAAAATGGCAAAGTTACATTTAGCTTATATTGCCCAAATGGAAAAAATAAAAACAAGATTTGTAAAAATACACATACTATATCAATTAAAAAAATAGAAAATATAATTTATTTCAAATTAAACGATATTATAAATAACAAAATAACAAAAGATTATATTACCAAAAATGCAATTAAATATAGTGTAAATCTAAAGAAACATAAACACCAAAAGGAATATCTAGATAAAGAGATTAAAAAAAATAAGATACAAATTAAAAAACTATATTTGAATAAAACAAATAATTTTATAACAGTAGATGAATTTATAAAACAAAGAAAGAGTTTAAACAAGCAAATAGAAACTTATGAAAAACAAAAGGAAGAATTAGCTAAAGAAATAACATATGAAAAAAATAAAAATGAAGTAATACAAAAATTTAAAGAATTTAAAAATAAAGACAATTTAATGAATCATTTAAATGAATTAGTAAATGAAGTGATTTTTTACAAAGACAGAACATTAGAAATTAGATTTAATTTTAAGTTAAATTAAAAAATTAGTTTACTAAACTACAGTCAGCAGATGGAGATAGAAAATATAGTGAAAAATCACGTAATTATTATAAAAAAATAGGGTTAAATGCAATTGTCAAAAACATTCCAGAAAGAATGCAACCACCAAACATAGTAGGTTTATTACAAAGATATAAGCCGGATGTATTAGTTATTACTGGACATGACCGGTATGATTCGAAAAGGAACAAAATTTAATGATTTATATAATTATAGAAACTCCAAATATTTTATTCGAGCAGTAGAAGAAGCCAGAAAAGTACCACTAAAAAAAGATTTAGTCATATTTGCAGGAGCCTGCCAAAGCTTTTATGAAGGACTTATTTTAGCAGGAGCAAATTTTGCATCATCACCAGCAAGAATATTAATTGATTTTATGGATCCATTGATTGTTGCAGAAAAAATAGCAAATGCTAATGCAGAACATTTTGTCACAATGAAAGAAATAGAAGAAGAGTTAAGAGATGGGCAAAGAGGAGTTAGTGGCGTAGGTGGAAAAGGAAAAAAGAAAATAATGATGATATAGGACTGGGACCATTGGGGACAGACATTAATGGTCCTATTTTTGAATAACAAAAAGTTCTCTCTTATTTTGGATGATTATGGTAAAAATTATAAACGAAAACGACTTGTAATAAATTCGTAACAAAACTGTAATACAATTGTAATATTACAAATAACAGCTCTTAAAAATAGCATTAATACAAGAACAACAGCATTTCGACACGAACAAATTTTTTTTGACATTTTTAGAGTCTGATGATATAATTTGCTCATCTTAAAGAAGTAGGTGATGTTATGATTTGTCCAAACGATATTACGAATTTAAAAACAGACATCAATGAAATGATAGGACAAAAGATAATTGTAAAGGGTTCACTAGGAAGATGTAAGACCTTTGAAAAAGAAGCTACTATAGAAAAAACTTATCCAAATATTTTTGTTATAAAATATGAGGAAGATCAAAGAAATGTTACTTATAGTTATACAGATGTTTTAACAAGAACTGTTGAAGTAGATGTATTTGACGGAACAGGATATAGTCCTTTAATTCCTCCTGTAAGTGAAGTAAAAAAACAAAGAAATTTAGCGTAAATAAAAGCAAATGGACTCCAAGAAAGGAGTCTATTGTAGTTTTATCAACCATTTTGCGATTTTAAATTTTAGAAAGAAATTCCTAAATTTTAGGAATTTTTTTTTATGCTCGTCATATATATGCAATAGGAAAAAAGAAGATAGTGTGAAATAGTATATAAAATCAAAGCATTATCTCAAAAATGAATAGGAGGGATTTTTAAATGCCAATTGAAACAGCAAAAGATAGTTTAGTATTAAACCAAATTATTGGACAAAAACGAGATACTTTTATTGTAGAAAATGATTGTATTGTTCCAGACAGCAAGCCTGATATTTTAAATGTCATTAGCAATAGTGGAATTGTGTGCATTTATAAAAAGGAAATTTTAGAAGGAAAAATAAGGGTAGATGGCTGTGTAAATACTTATATCATGTATTTATCAGATACAGAAACAGGTCAAGTGAGAAGCTTAAATACCAACTTAGATTTTACACAAATCATAGAAATGGAGAAGGCAAAACCAGATATGTCACTTGATTTAAACATGGTTTTAAAAAGTATTGACTGCAAAGTGTTAAATGGAAGAAAGATTCATATGAAAGCGATTTTGGAAGTAGAAGGAAAAATATTTTCTAATGAAACAGTGGAATATGTCAAAGAAGTAGAAAATTTAAGAGATGTTCAAGTATTAAGCAAAGACTTTCGAATTAATTCTTTAATAGGAAGCGGAAGCACCAAAATATATGCCAAAGATACTTTAGCTATTGATGAAATTGATAATCTAGTAGAAGTAATGAAAACGGATTTTAGGATTACCAACCGAGATATTAAAGTAAGTTATAATAAGGTATTAATTAAGGCTGATTTACAAGTAAAACTCATTTATTTAACTGATGATAATCGAGTTAATATGAAAGAAGCGAGTATTCCAATTGTTGGATTTATTGATTTACCTAATATTAGTGAAGAACACATTTGCGATGTAAAATATGAAATGAAAAATGTTATTGTTAAGCCAAACAATATGGAAGAACATTCTATATATGTAGAAGCAGAAATTGAAGTCTATTGTGAAGCATATGAAAATAGAGAATTACAAATGATGCAAGATTTATATAGCCCTACTGTAAATATCCATTTTACACAAAGAAAAATTAAAGTAATGCAACAAAAGGAAACAAGACAGCAAATGTGTAAT
Organism: uncultured Clostridia bacterium; assembly: GCA_944390505.1. Lineage (GTDB taxonomy): Bacteria > Bacillota > Clostridia > TANB77 > CAG-508 > CAG-273. The sequence continues at coordinate 2,850 of CALXQF010000071.1, forward strand.
ATCAGAGAAAAGCAAATGATACCAGAAATAGGAAACAGAAAAATTTATGATGTGGAAGTAAGACCAATGATTCAAGAACAAACAGTATTACAAGGGCGCATTATGTACCAAGGAGAAATCAATTTAAACTTTATTTATGCAGAAAATGGTGCATCTGGCATTAATACAAAAGAAATCAATCTTCCATTTAGTTTTTCTATGGATTTTGATGGTATTGAACAAGATAGCAATATAGACACAATTATAGAAATTGCACTTCAAGATTTTGTTGTGATGCCAGATGAAACAATTGATATGAAAATAGATTTAAATTTTACAGCAATTAGTGGAAGAGATAATAGTATATCCATTATAGATGAAATACAGGCAGAAACTGAAAAAAGACAAATGAGTGAATATAGTATGATTATTTATTTTGCAAAACCAGGAGATACTTTGTGGAAAATTGCCAAAAGATTTGGTAGTACAGTGGATGCTATTGCAAGAGTAAATGGAATAGAAAATGTAGACATCTTGCCAGTAGGAAGACAACTCTTTATTCCTAGGTATCATGATTAACTAAATAGGAAACCAATTCTTTATTCTTAAATATCATGATTAATCAAATGCAAATGTAGTAGCATTGTTGATAGAATTTATTTGAAAATAATGAATGGATATATCAATAAAAATGGATAAAATTTATACAAGAAATCGATTTAGGCTACCAAAATTTTCTTTGAAATTAAATGGCAAAAATAACAAACGCAGAAAAATGATAAGACTAATTGCCATACTAATCATTGCATTTACATTTGCCTATTTTATCATTCAAGCAATTCAGCCGATTATGGAAAAACAATGTATTAGTATGGCAAAATCCATTGCAACCAAAATTTCAAATGCAGAAGCTACAAAAGTAATGGCAAATTACGAATACGAAGACTTATTAAATATCACAAAAGACAGTGAAGGAAATATTAAAATGGTTGGGACCAACATCATTACAGTGAATGAAATTATTTCTGACATTCCTATCAAAGTACAAGAAGAAATGGAAAAAAGTGAAAATAATACCTTTCAAATTAGGTTAGGAAGTTTTTTAGGAAGTAACTTATTTGCCGGAAGAGGACCAAATGTTGAAATTAAAATGGAAATTGCAGGACATTTAGATACAAACCTCAAATCAGAATTTATAGATGCAGGAATTAATCAAACATTGCATAGAATTTACTTAGAATTAATATGCGATGTCATTATATTAACACCTTTTAAAACAATGGATGAACAAATTGTAAATCAAGTATTATTAGCAGAAGGAGTGATTGTAGGGGAAGTACCTAGCAGCTACTATAACTTAGAAGGAATGACAGTGAAAGATACATTAGAGGTTATTGATTAGTATTGGTTTTGTCAGTTCTGGGACGTTCCTAAAAACTGACAAAATGTCAGTCACAGCTACGTCCCACAACTGACAAAATGTCAGTCATGGGGACATAGCTGTGATGTGAAATAGTTGTAAATACTGAATTTTAAAAATGAAATCCGTCAAGTAAAATTGAATACAATAATAAAAGTGTTATTGAATTCTTGCATATTAACAGCGAGTATAGTAAAATAAGACAGTAGTAAAATAATAAAATTAATTAAAATAAAAACATAGAAAAAACGGAGAGACTAGACTAAAATGAACAAAAAAGAAAAATTAAAATGGAGAAGACTAGATAATTCTGCTAAACTGTTTCCAATTGTGGCAAACAAAAAGTTTAGCAGTATTTATCGTATGTCTGTGATATTGACTGAAAATATTAATCCTGCATTATTAAAACAAGCAGTAGATAAGGCACTTAATCTGTTTTCACATTTTAAAGTGGGACTAAAAAAGGGATTTTTTTGGTATTATTTAGAAGAAAATGAAAACGAAGTGCTTGTTTTTCCAGAAGAAACTTATCCATGTAGATATATGGACAAAAAAACAAATCATAATTATCTTTTTCGTGTAAGTTACTATATGAAAAAAATCAATGTGGAAATTTTTCATGCTTTAACAGATGGAAGCACAGCCATCGAATTTGTAAAGGCAATTGTCTACAATTACCTAAACCTCTGCTATCCAAATACTTTTAAAGAAAAGTTTTCAATAAAAAGCATTGCAGCAGATACACAAAATATAGAAGACAGTTATTTAAAAAATTATGAAAAACATTTACATAGCAAAGAAAATTCCCAAAAAGCATATATACTAAAAGAAAAAAGATTATTACCTTATCAAGTAGGTGTTACCCATGGATTTATTGGTTTGAAACCGGTTATTAAAACTTGTAGAAGATTAAAAGTAACAGTAACAGAATTTTTTACCGCAGCTTTAATTTATTCTATTTATCAAGAGCAAAAAAAGGACAAGTCCAATAAAAAGCCAATTAAAGTATGTATACCAGTCAATTTAAAAAACTTTTTTGACTCTACCACGATTACTAACTTTTTTACTTATATGACAATTGTAGCAAATCATGAACAAATTGACCTAAATGACTTTGACTTAATTTTGGCTTTTGTCAGAAATAATTTCAAAAACAAATTAAAAAAACAAGAGTTAGCAAAAACAATGGCACATACGGTAAGATTAGGAAATAGCATTTATATTCGTATGATTCCATTGCCAATCAAAAAACTAATTTTAAAATTAATCTATGGTGAAATTCAAAAATACACCACAACCACTTTTTCTAATTTAGGAAAGATTAATATTTTACCAGAATATGAGCCATATGTAGAACAATTCTTTTTTTTAATAGGACCAGAGAGAGCAGAAAAAATAAAATGTACAGCATGTTCTTATGCTAATAACATTGTATTTACTTTTGCCTCTATTTTACAAGATAATACAGTAGAAAGGAATTTCTTTCAATTCTTAACAGATAGAGGAATACCAAACACTGTGGTAACAAATGGAATTTATGATAAATCCCAAACAAAACTATATCCTAAAATTAATCACTTATTAATAGAACAAGTAATAGATAAAATGAAAGACAAAAACCAAAAAGAAAAAGATATTGGACTAAAGGAAAAAATAAAAAGAAAGTTTCACTTTTAGAATAATGGCAGAAAATGAATTCTATTATATTGAATAATATAATTATGAAAATAGAACTTTAGAATTATGCAAGAATTATATAGTATGATAAGAAAAATAAAAACTTAAATGAGGTAGCATATGAATTTAAAAGTAATCAGTATCATAATAGCGATAATAGTAATTATAGCACTAATTACAGCAGTAACACTTTTTATTATTTATTTATATACAGGGAATATTTCATCACAATATCCACAAGAAATACAACAATATTGTCATGTGGAAGAAGAGAGTTATCAAAGTAGAAAGGTGTTTATCATTACACCAAAAGATATAACTAACCAAACAGATATAGTGATTCTATATTTCCATGGTGGTTCCTATATGGCAGAATTACAACCAGAACATTGGCATTTTTTTAGCCATATCATTCAAGACACAGGAGCAACAATAATAGTACCAGATTATCCATTAACACCACAGTATCATTATACAGATGTATTTAATATGATTTTTCCACTATATCAAGAAGTAATAGAAAAAGTCGGAAAAGATAATTTAATAGTAATGGGAGATTCCGCTGGAGGAGGAATGGCACTAGCATTATTAGAAAAAGTAGGAGAGGAAAATATAGAGAGACCAAGTCAAGCTATCTTGATTTCTCCATGGCTAGATGCCAGCATGGAAAATCCAGAAATTGAACAAGTACAAGAAAATGATAAAATGTTAAATAAAGACTTACTAAAAATGGCAGGAGTAACTTATGCAGGTTCAGAAGAACAAGTAAAAAACTACTTAGTAAGCCCAATCTATGGCCCTTTAGAAAAATTAGAAAATGTAACAATTTATACAGGAACTTATGATATTTTAAATCCAGATGTACACAAATTAGCAGAAATGGTACAAGAGAAGCGGAGTTACTATCCAGATAGAAGAAACACAGGGAGCAGCACATGATTGGATTTTATACCAATATACGAATGCACAATATGCAAATGAATTAGCAGAAGATGCTTACCAATCATTAATTCAACAAGTGCAAATGTTTTCACAGATGGGTGTGACCCCCGACTGACATTTTGTCAGACGT
>CALXQF010000072.1 GCA_944390505.1 uncultured Clostridia bacterium
TAGTGTTCCGAGAGTACCTATGAATTTACCAAGTAAAGACACTCTAAATCTTAAAGAAATATATAAAAGTACTCAAAATCGTTTTACTATCCCTACTACATTTTCTTATATTGATAATATGACTAATGGAATAGAACAAGGATATGTCAATACATTAATTACAAATGAAATAGGAGTTACTAAGATTTTTTCTATTACTGTAATCTATAATGCACTTTGTGAAGGGCGTAACGTTCTTTACATTAATAATTACATAGATATTGAAGAGGTCGTTAGTCTTATTGTATTTAAGCATTGTCAAACTCTATATCCAGACGAAAGCAAAGATTTAAAAATGTCAGATATTAAATATCATAAAATACCCGAGGATAGTTTGTTTTGGAGTGCTTACGAAGACTTTATGAATAAGTATAGCAAGCAAATTAAAATATTAACTTCCGAACAAGTAGATATTACTGGTGTTGAAAATTTATATAGTATTCTATATTCTGCACAAGTTTCTTTTATAAATGATACTGAACATGGAGTAGATTTTGTAGTTATAGAAGGTATAGAGAATTTATCTTTTGAAAAAAATTATCAGAAAGTTAGCAGTGTTACAACAGCACTTGCAAACTATATGCCCTTTTTAAAAACTCAAGCTAAACACTTTTTAAAAACAAATAATTCCATTGCAGTTTTATTAACTACTTGCAATACAAACATGAAGGATGCAAGAAGGGCTAACGCCTTTGGACAGATAGATGCTTATGTTGCCGTAAATAATATTGATAAAAGCATTTATCAATATTCTGATAACATTATTAGTTTGCAGAATATTTATACTTATCATTACTTCAATAAAGCCCATTTATTTAACCTGTATATAAATAAGTGTAAAAATAAAATAACTGCTTCTTCTGCAATAGAAGTTGGACTTGACTTTGAAAATAATACTATTGAAAAGTATTACTAATTTATTAAGAGTATTGCAGTTATTGTGACATTATGTTAATGTCATGATAACTGTAATACCTAAAATTTTAATAGGTAGTTTGTCTTTTTAATATCATAAAAGTACAAGCTAAGCCATATACATTAAACAGATAACTTTTGAGGAGGTAATTTTATGGTAATTTTAGAAAGAAGAAAAAAAGAATTAGAAGTTCGTAAGGTTGTAGAACATAGTATGAAACAAGCACTTACGCAAGAACTTTTAGAAAAAGCTGTAAATACTGGTTTGTTAGACGAACTATCTGCTAAGAAGATAACAAAAGAATTACATATTGCTTAATATTTTATACTAGGAGGGTTACATATGGATTTGTACGAAATAAGAAATTTACTTTTAACTGGTAAAACAATATACGACTTACCTTTAGCTGTTACATTTTATGCTAGAGTATCTACTGATAAAGATGAACAGTTAAACTCATTTAATAACCAAATTCATTATTTTGAAAGTAAAATCAAAAATGTTTCTAACTGGACATTTGTAAATGGTTATTGGGACGAAGGAATTACTGGAACATCAATGGATAAAAGAGACGACTTTAATCGTATGATAGAAGACGCTAAGGAACATAAATTTGATTTAATTCTTACTAAAGAAGTTAGTCGTTTTGCTAGAAATACAGTTGATACATTAACAACAGTGCGAAGCTTATTAAAGTCAGAAGTCGGTGTATATTTTGAAAGCGATAATATCAATACTTTATCTAATGAAGGAGAATTAAGACTTACTATAATGTCTTCATTTGCACAAGACGAAAGTCGTAAGATTTCTGAAAGAGTAAAGTTTGGTTTTAAAAGGTCTATTGAAAGTGGTAGAGTTTTGGGAAGTAATTGCATATGGGGTTATAAGAAAGATAACTGTAAATTAGTAATTGTTCCAGAAGAAGCTGAAATAGTTAGAAAGATATATGAGCTATACTCTACTGGCAAATATGGAATTAGAAGAATTGGCGATGAATTAGCCAAGCTAGGCTACTACACAAAGTCTAATAAAAAGTTTGCCTTTTCTACTATAAAAAATATTTTGACAAATCCGAAATATAAAGGTTATTATGTGGGCATGAAAACAACTAAAGTAGACTTTCTTTCTAAAAAGATTAAGTATTTAGACGAAAAAGACTGGATACAGTATAAAGACGAAAATGGTTTTGTTCCCCCTATCGTTTCAGAAGAACTTTGGGAGAAGTGTAATAGAATATATCTTGCTAATAGTGAGAAAGTTAAAAACAATGAAACCAGTTATACAAATAAATACACCTATTCAGGTAAAATCTATTGCAAGGAAGATGGCGAACTTTATTGGAGAACAATTTGGCATAAAACCACCGAAGTTTGGCAGTGTAGCAAATATAAAAGAGGAACTAGGAAAGATTGCCCTAACTCCCCTACTCTGCATACTAATGAATTGGATTTTATTATGAAAATGATTTTCGACTGTTTATTTCAGAACAAAACTACTTACATAAATGAATTAATAGAAGTTTGCAGAAAGGTTCTTTCTGAGAACAATTATGGCGATAAAATTAAAAAAGTTGAAACTAAAATAGAAAGCATTAAAGCAGAAAAAAGAAACTTAATAAAGTTATATACTGGTGGGCATATTGACGAAAAAGATTTTGAAGAAATGAATTTGTCTTTTAATAATCAGATAGAACCATTGGAAAATGAAATTTTGCAATTACAAGAAAAACAAAAAGATACTGGCAATTTTGAAAGACAAACACTAAAGTTGAAAAACTTTTTTGAGGAAAATTTAAAAGCTGAGAACAGAAAAATTACAAGAGAATTAATTGACACTATGGTAGATAAAATTGAAGTTGGCAAAGGAGATATACCTAATTTGATAAAATTAGATGTTTTCTTAAAACTCGGAATTACTATCCCTGTCTACTTTCGTTCTGACCTCCGTTTGCTACTTATTACACATATGATTAGAGCTGATATTGAAACAGAAGTATCTCCTATTGTAGGAAGCGAAAAACAGTCTGAAGATTTAGTGAATTATTTACTTTCTGAGTTTGAATCAGATCCTAAAAAAATTTGGGAATCAAATATTTTTGGCAAAAACTTACATGAATTAGTGAATGAAGGCTTACAAAATAAACTTGCCAAAATGCCAGAAGAAGCACAAGCTAAATTACAAGAAACATTAGAAAGAATTGTGAATGAAGGTAGTGGCGGATTAATTTGTATCATTTTATAAGTTTCATTTTATTAGGTTTTATGGTATAATAGAGATAATTAGGAAAATTCCTATGAAGGCAGCTATCGTGACAATATAAGGAGGACATTTTATGAGTTATAGCTATCCTATTTATCATCGCAATAGAGATGGAAAGAAAGAACATGTTGGTTATGTAGATAGGCTTTCTTTCTCAGAAGGGGAACCGCTTATTTTTCGGAATTTAAAAGGAAATTTGGTTAAAGTCGAAAAAATCACAGAGGTAATACATTTTTCAACTAATAGTAGCATTTTAGTGATTATCAACTTTGGGCCAGAATATGAAGTCATTCCTCAGTGTTCCTTCTTCTAAATCTCTTTGTAAAGTCTCGGTTTATTCCGAGGCTTTTTTTATGCACAAAAAATTGAATATTTTTTTGTTTTTGGCAAAGACTAGTAAAAGAAAGGATGATTCGTCATTATGCAAAAAACAGATTCTCAATCTAATATATCAAAACAAAATTCTGAATCTAATTGGAAAAATGCGTTTTTAGAAAAGTTAAAATCTATATTTGATGAACCAAATAAAAATATCTATGACTTCTCTCTTTCTAGTCCTTATGAAGAATCTAAGGAGTCCCCTAATCAGCTTACAACAAAACAAATACAAGAAAATGAAAAAATGACAGAAGTCAAAAATATTTTTCCAAGTTTAGATATTACCATAGAATATATGAAAGTAAAATACAATACCCTGATTAATAGTGATATTGTAATGCGTAACTTTGTTTTAAATGCTAGAAATAGGCAATATAAAGCCATGCTGTTTTTTATTGATGGTATGGTAGATTCTCAATTAATTAATAATAATGTATTAGAAGCTTTGATGATGAGAAACAGAGCTAATATTTTTGATGGAGACCAAAACCAAATTGTTTCTGAAGCAAAAGCAAGTAATATTGTAGTAAAAAGAGTCAAAAAATTCAATTTGGAAAACTATGTATATGATTGTTTGCTTCCTCAAAACAACGTCAAAAAAATTACTACTTTTGACTCTGTTTTTAGTAGCATTAATATGGGAAATTGTATTTTATTTGTCGATACGATTCCTATTGCTTTTGACATTGATGTAAAAGGTTTTAAGCAAAGAGAAGTAGGTAATCCTAATAATGAGATTATTATTAAAGGACCTCAAGAAGCTTTTGTAGAAAATTTGAGGACCAATACTTCTTTACTTCGTAGAGTTGTGAATAATGAAAATTTAATTATTGAAAATGTGGAAGTTGGTAAACTAAGTAAAACCAAATGTGCCATTTGCTATATGAAAAATATTGTGAATGATGATTTAGTAGCTGAAGTAAAATATCGTATGAATAATTTAGAAGTAGATTCTCTGTTATCTTCTGGAGAACTAGAACAATTAATTGAAGAAGACCATAAATATAGTGTTCCACAAATTTTATCAACTGAAAGACCAGACAAAGCTACCAAATATTTATATGGTGGTAGAGTTGTGATTATTGTTAATGGAAATCCCTATTGTTTAATTATGCCTGCTACTTTAATTGATTTTATCTCTTCTTCTGAAGATACCAATTTAAAGCCACAATTTGCTAATTTTATTAAGTTTTTACGTTTATTAGCAATTGTTATTACACTATTACTTCCAGCTTTCTATGTAGCAATTGCCGATTTTCATCAAGAGCTTTTGCCAACAGAATTACTCTTTGCCATTCTTTCTTCTAGGCAAAATGTTCCATTTCCTATTATTTTTGAAATTTTAGTAATGGAGATTTCTTTTGAATTAATTAGGGAAGCTGGTTTAAGAGTTCCTTCCCCTATTGGTCCAACGATTGGAATTGTAGGAGCTTTAGTTTTAGGACAGGCTGCAGTTAGTGCAGGTATTGTAAGCCCTATTTTAATCATTATTGTAGCGATAACTGCAATTGCCTCTTTTGCCATTCCCGATTTTTCTTTTGGCTTTCATTTAAGACTGTTCCGCTTCATTTTTATATTATTAGGATACATTGCAGGTTTTTTTGGTATTGGCATTGGTATTTTTATTTATGTATGTGTACTTTGTAGTTTAAAATCATTTGGTGTACCTTATATGGCACCTTATGCACCTGTTACCAGTTTTAATGATTCCCATTATTTTGTTGATCCTACCTGGAAAAGAGAAAAAAGAGCAGATTATTTGAACACTAAAAAGCAAGATTCCCAAAACCATATTAGTATGAAATGGAAGTATAAATAGAAAATACTTTATATAAAATGAATTGATATAAATTTGCGAAAAATAAAAAACAAAAGGAGGTTTTAAAATGACTGATAGAAAAATAGGAACCATAGAAGCAATTGCATTAGTTTTAACTGTAGCCATTAATCATATTATTTTAAATTTGCCCCAAGATATTATTAATACTACCTCTTCTGCATCTATACTTAATGTTATTTTTGTTAGTATGATAGCACTTGGAATTGTATTTCTAATTGCCAAATTATTCGAAAAATTTCCTGGTATGGACATTTTTGATATTGGAAAATATCTTGGTGGTAAATGGCTTCAATTTCTTTTACAAATTACATTTTTTGCTTATTTCATTTTTACCATTAGCATTTTATTAAGAAGTTTTTCGGAAGGATTAAAAATCATTTTTTTTCCTAGGACCCCTGTACCTATCATTATGTTTTTATTTTTAATGGCTATGATTATTTTAAATAAGCTAGGAAGAACTTCTATTATTCGTGCTAATTTATTTTTTATGCCACTTGTTTTATTTAGCATTTTATTTATTTTTATAGCTAATATAGAAAATTTTACAGTGCAGAGGGCATTGCCTTTACTTGGTAATGGTGTTTCTTCTACCTTTTTTAGTGGATTAAGTAATTTATTTGCTTTTGGAGGTATTTCTTATTTGTATCTCATTCCTCCACATTTAAAAGACCAAAAAAACTATACCAAAATAGTTCTTATTTCTATTGGAATATCAGCCTTTTTCTTAGTGATTAGTGTTGCTACTTTATTATTTACCTTTCCTTTTGTTACAACAAGTGAAGAGATATTCCCTCTTTATTTGGCAACTCGTTTTATAGAATTTGGAAGGTTTTTCCAGAGATTAGATGCTATATTTGTACTAATATGGATCTTATCTATGATTGGTTATTTAAGTATTGCTTTTTCATTTGCAAGTGATATTTTTCAAAAAATGGCTAAATTACAATCTCCTAAATGGATTTTTAGTCTATTAGCTTTGTTAGTATTTGGAATTGCACTATTGCCACAAAATATGGAACAAGTTAGTTTTCTAGAAGAAAATGTATACTCTTCTATCATGTTAATTTTAGTTTTTGAAGTTTGTTTAAGTATATTGGTATTGTCAAATATAAAACATTATTGGATAAATCGAAAGAAAGGAGCCATGACAGTTGAAAAAACATCTATATAAATATATCATTATTTTCATATTAGTTCTGGTCTTTACTGTTTCTTTCAATGGTTCTCATAGTATTCAAAGTGTAGATGATTTAGCTTATGCTGTTGCTTTAGGAATTGATGTGGGTGAAACCAGTAACTTAAAAGTCACTTTTCAATTCACCAAACCTTCCTCTAGTGGTGGAGAAGGTTCTTCTGGAGGAGAGGAGGTTTCTTCTGTAGTGGATAGTGTAGAAGCTAATTCTATTGATAGTGCTATCAATCTACTCAATTCTTTTCTTAGTAAAGAATTGAATTTATCTCATTGTAA
>CALXQF010000073.1 GCA_944390505.1 uncultured Clostridia bacterium
CCACCTGGATGTTTTGTGTTCGTGTCTTGGTCTTTTCTTAGTTAGCTTCTTTACCAGAAAAGACGTGAGCGAGTTAGAAAGCAAGGCTAGTAAAAAATAAATTGTCTTAAAATGAAATATATTTTTTAAAAGTATTAGAATTGTCTTTTGAAATTTTTAAGGCCTTGCGTGGGTGACCGTTGTGACAGCTGTTTGAGGCATTTATGCCGAATTACAGCTGTCCAAAAGGGGAAAGGTTTTAAAAATTGAAAAAGACAATTCTAATGCTTTAGTAGATCATATTTTAGGACAATTTATTTTTTAACCTGCTAACCACTTCTGCATAATTATCAGAACCCACAATTGCACTTCCTGAAACAATCATATTAGCACCCGCTTCTGTTATAATACTAGCATTATTGGTATTAATTCCCCCATCTGCTTCTATATCTACTTCTAACCCATTTTTTTGTATGTATTGGTGGAGTTTTCTTATTTTATCAATTGTTTCTAGTATCAGTTCTTGTCCTCCTTTTCCAGGTTCTACTGTCATAACTAAAACCAAATGAATATATGGTAAGTATTCATATATTTCTTCTATGTTTGTATTTGGTTTTACAGAAATTCCTACTCTGATATTTTTATCTTTTATCATTTGAATCCATTTCATGATTTGTTCTTTGTCTTTTCCTGCTTCTAAATGAAATGTTACAATATTTGGCTCAAATATACTAAAACTATGAATATAGCTTTCTACATCTTCTACCATTAAATGAACATCTAATGGCAAATTAGAAATACTATTTAAGTATTCACAATATTCTGTCATTTTTGTAGTAGTATTATTTTCTACAAATTTTCCATCCATTACATCAATATGAAAATAATCTATTTTGGCGGTTTCTAAATTATATAAAGTTTGTATTGCATTTTCTGGTTGAATACTTAATATAGAGGCTGATACTTCTACCATTTTCTTTCCTCACTTTCTTTTAATTCTTGGTATATTTTTTGATAATTTTGATATCTTTCTTTTGCAATTTTTCCCTGTTCGACTGCTTGTTTTACAGCACAATCTTCTTCTTTAATATGACTACATCCACTATATTTACAATATTGTATGTATGGTACAAATTCAATAAAATGCTTGTCTAATTCTTCTTTGGGTATTTCAGAAATATCAAAAGTGGAAAAGCCTGGTGTATCTGCAATATAGGAATTTTGGTCATATTCATATAGAGTAACAGAAGTTGTGGTATTTTTTCCTCTTTGAGTTTTGCTGACGTTTCCTTCTTGTGTCAATTTTTTTTGAAATAAGTAATTGAGTAACGTAGACTTCCCTACTCCTGAGTTTCCAGCAAAAGCAGTAATTTGATTTTTCAAAAATGGTTTTAATTCTTCTACTTGTAATCCTTTTTTTGCAGATGTTTTGATTACTGGATAACCTATCTTTTGATAAATTTGTGCTATTTGCTCTATTTTTTCTGGATTTTCCAAATCTGTTTTATTGAAACAAATAACACTATGAATCCCTATCCAACTAGCAAAAGCTAATTGTTTATCTAATAATAATAAATCTGGTTTTGGATTTTTCATAGAAAGTACAAAAAGAAGAGTTGTTAAATTTGCCATTTTAGGACGTTTTAATTCATTTTTTCTTGGCAATATTTTTTCAATCACACCTTCATAATTTTCTGGGTGTGTTACTGTTATTTCTACATAATCTCCCACCAGTGGAGTCATCTCTTCTTTTTTAAATTTTCCTCTTGCTAAACACTGGTAAATTTCATTTTCTACTTTTACTTGGTATAAATTTGAATTGGTACAAAGAATCATTCCATTTGGCATTTCTTTTTTCCTTTCTAAAAAGGCAGTAATTTTATTACTAGTACTGCCTTTTTTACTATCTTTTCAAACTAAATATATTGCAAAGTGTAGACCGCGTAAGCGACCAAACGTAGTAGCTTTGCTACGAAGTGCGAATTGGAGCAATTTTCCTACTAGTCTGTGCAGAAAATCTACGATTTTCTTGCACAATTGAAAATTGCTTTCGCCAAGGTCAAACGTTGCAATATATTTAGTTTGAATTTAGTATTATTAAAGCAAATATCTAGTAACAAAGTTCTGCCCTTTAAAATTAGTCAATTGTTAATACTGGAACATCAGGTGATAAGTCAAATTGCTCTAATGATTTTCTTACATCATCTACAAACACTTTTATTTCAACAGTTCCTTTTCCAGATACCTCTATTACCATATCAGTTTCATCTCTACGATGTGTTTCAGAGTATACTGTTTCATCATTTACTGTTACTTTTAAATTCACTGTTGGATTAATTTCATTACCTTCTTCATCTGTTTCAATCACGTCTTCATTTGTTTTTGCTAAAAGAGATTTTAAATTTAATCTGATAGTTCCTGTTTTGATTGCCTCTATTTTATTCACTGTAATGGTAATGGCTGTTCCTTCATCCACTGTTTGACCTGCATCAATACTTTGTCTAATTACATTTCCATCTACTTTTGTGGTATCTTCTTCATACACAACTGTAACATCCAATCCATCTAATTTTTCTTTGGCTTCTGCCTCTGTATTATTGATAACATATGGTACTGAAATTTGTTTAATTCCAGTTCCAGAGCTTACATATATTTTTACAGTATCTCCCGCTTTTAGTTCTGCCCCTTCTTCTGGATCTTGTCTGATAACATAGCCTGCTTCTACTGTCTGACTTGTTTCATCTACTCTTTCTGGTAGTAAGTTTAGTTCTTCCCTAATTAGCTTTTCAGCTTCTTCATAAGTCTTTCCTACTACATTTTGCATTGTAATAATTTCTTGCCCTTTGCTTACTACTACTGTTACAGTAGAATTTTCTTTCACTTGATATCCTTCTGAATATGGCGGATCTTGTGAAATAATCTTTCCTGCTTCCACCTCGTCATCAAATACCTCTTCTGATACTTCAATAGTCAATTTTGTATCCCCTAAAGATGCTTGGGCTTCTTCTAAAGTCTGACCAACAAAGTTTGGTAAATCAATATCTTTTGGTTGCCCTGCATTTAAAATAAACTGTGTACCAAAAAAGCCAATCACTGGTATTAGTATAATAATAGCAAGTATTAAAATAGTAATCCATACTTTTTTTGCTTTTGGATGTTCTTCAAAATATTTTGCTAATTTTCCTTTTTTCTTTCCTTTTTCTTCTCTTGTTTCTACTTCTGGTTCTTCCCCAAGAGTTGGAATTCTTTGTGTATATTGCATATTTTCAGCATTACTTTTTACAAAAGAACCTTCTGGGTCTTTTAATGCCATACTTAAATCTTTTAGCATTTCAGTAGCATTTTGATATCTTAAACTAGTTTCTTTTTCCATTGCTTTCATAATAATTTTGTTCACTGCATATGGAATAGAAGGATTTAATTTGATAGGTTCTATTGGTTTTTCTTGCATATGTTTTAGTGCAATAGAAACCGGTGTATCTGCATCAAATGGAACTCTACCTGTTAACATTTCATACATCACAACACCTAAAGAATATAGGTCAGATTTGGCATCTGTGTATCCCCCTCTTGCATGTTCTGGTGAAAAATAGTGTACGGAGCCAATTGTTGTTCCAAAAGCAGTAATAGTAGAGTTAGATACTGCTTTTGCAATTCCAAAATCTGTTACTTTTGCAATTCCATCTTCTGTAATAATAATATTATGTGGTTTGATGTCTCTATGTACAATATTATTTTTATGTGCTGTTTCTAACGCTGATGCTACTTGAATTGCTATATTGAGTGACCATTTCCAAGGAAGGACTCCATCTTCATTAATAATTTCTTTTAATGTTTTTCCTTGGACCAGTTCCATTACAATATAATAAATATTGTCTTCTTGCCCTACATCGTAAATAGAAACAATGTTAGGATGTGTAAGGCTGGCAGCCGCTTGTGCTTCTGTATTAAACCTTTTTACAAATTCTTCATCTGTAATAAATTCATCTCTTAGTACTTTAACAGCAACATATCTTTTTAAGATATTACATCTTGCTTTATAAACTGTTGCCATTCCGCCTTCTCCGATTTTTTCAAGTATTTCATATCGATTTCCAATTACTTTACCTACTAAATTCATATGTTTCTCTCTCCTAAACTTTTAATTACTTATAAATAAAATAAGTCCTATCCTTAAATTTATTATTAAAATATTGTTATAACAGTAATATTGTCATAACCACCAGCTTGGTTGGCAAGTTCAATTAATTTTTCTGGTGCAGTTGTTGGGCTTTCCCTCATACTTTGGTAAATTTGTTCATCACTTACCATATTGGTTAATCCATCTGAGCACATTAAAAGGATATCTCCTTTTTCTAGATTTCTCGCCCTTACATCTGGCTCTACATAAGCAGTACATCCCAATGCCCTTGTTAGCATATTCTTTTTAGGATGATGGTCTGCTTCTGCCCTTGTAATCTTTCCATCTTCTACTAATTGTTGTACATAGCTATGATCTTTTGTGAGTTTACGCATAACACCTTTTCTTAAACGATATACTCTACTATCTCCTACATGTCCTATATATAACTTATTATTATATATGAAGCAAATGTCCAAAGTAGTACCCATTCCTTGTAATTCTTCTGCTGTTTTTGATTTTTCATAAACAACCATATTTGCATATTCAATTGCATCATTCATTAACTTTAAAATTGCCTCTTTGGTATGCTCTATTTGCATAAAATTGTTTTCAAAGTAACTTTTCACAGCATCTACTGTTAATTTACTTGCTATTTCTCCACCATTATATCCGGCCCATACCATCTGCTAAAATATATATTTGCAATTTACTTTCTTCGGTAGGTATATAATAATAATCTTGATTCATTTCTCTTGCTTTGCCAACATCGGTTTTAGCAAAACTTTTCATTTAGTTTCCTCCTATTTGCTTTTTTCATTCTATTTTTTAACTTAGTATGTATTTTTTATACTAAATCATATTGCATCTTGCTTTTTGTTCTTCTTGTTATTAATTTTGCAGATTTTTTCTTCTTAATTGTCCACAAGCAGCATCTATATCACTGCCTAACTCTCTTCTAATAGTTGCAACAATTCCATGTTCATTTAGAAAATCACGGAAACGTATAATATTTTCATTACTACTTTTTACAAATTTGCCATTTTCAATTTTGTTAATTGGAATTAAATTAACATGACAAAGCATTCCTTTTAATAAATGCACTAGTTGTTTCGCATCTTCTAAATTATCATTGTTGTCTTTTGCTAAAGCATATTCAAATGAAATTCTTTTATTTGTTTTAGCAATATAATTTCTGCAAGCTTCCATTAATTCTTCTAATGGATAAGCCTGGTTCACTGGCATCATTGCACTTCTTTTTTCATTACTAGTAGCATGTAGTGAAATAGAGAGTGTACATTGTAATTCTTCCTCTGCGAAATCAAAAATCCTTGGCACAATACCTGATGTAGAAACACTAATATGCCTTGCTCCAATATTCAAACCTTTTGGGTGATTGATAATTCTAATAGCTTTCATTACATTATCATAATTGTCAAATGGTTCTCCAATTCCCATAAATACAATATTAGAAATATGTTCTCCAATGTCTTGTTCTACTGCCAAAACCTGCTCTACAATTTCACCTGCTGTTAGATTACGAACAAATGCAATTCCTGTAGAAGCACAAAATTTGCATCCCATTTTACAACCAATTTGGGAAGAAACACAAATTGTTTTTCCATGATGATACTGCATTAAAACAGTTTCAATTGCATTGCCATCTAATACATCAAATAAATATTTTTTTGTTCCGTCAGATGATTCTTGTTTTTTTAATATTTGAAAATTACACATAGTATAATTTTGTTCTAGTTTTTCTCTTAATGCTAAAGACAAATTCGTCATTTCTTCAAAACTTTTTACTTTTTCTTGGTAAAGCCATGTAAAGATTTGCTCAGCACGATATGGCTTTTCTCCTAAAGCAATTAACTCTTGTTTTAATTCTTCTAAACTATATTCTTTTATATTTTTCATTTATGTTACTTCTTCCTATTTTTCCTTTTAGTTATATCATAGTTGCTACTTTTTTTCAATAGTTTGTATACATTTAAATAGCATCCGTGAACACATAGGATCAAAAAGAACTGTCCCATTAGTCCTATATTAACAATTAACCCCGGCTGTTTGCCGGGGTTAATTGCATTAGCTCATTGATTTAGTTATTAAATTATTGATTTTCTTTTAAAAATCTATTACTCGATATAACTTCCTCCTTTAAGCCACCTGTCATTTCCACCGCTTCTAAAAACTCTTAAGTGGGCGGATTCCGTATCCGGTACATTGTACCGATACCTCCTTTTTTCAAAACTGAAACGTACCTTCCGACTTGCAAGCGCTATTGCACCTGCTCGGCACTTTTCAGTTGCTCGGCACGTGACCGAACATATCAATATTATATCATCTGATTATGTAAATGTCAAACCCCAATCGCTATTTTCTCGCGTTTTCAATCTATTCATTTTCAATCGTTTTAAATTTAGCTAGTCTAACATCATATGCTTGTCTTACTTCTTCTTCAAAAGCAAGTTTTGGTTCTTCTACGCCTATTATCTTTAGTAATTCTAAAGTAAATATTGGATTTAAAATTAGAAAAGGTCCTATTAAATACGTAGCAAAGAAATTTTTTTCATGAATTCCCTCTAATTTACTGTCTTGGTTCATTCCTATCCCCATATCAACACTTGCAAAGTAATTATTTGTATTATCTCCATATAGCATAGTAAATTGGCTTTTAAAACCTACTAATTCTATCACATTATTATTTTTTCCTTTATATTCTCCTAAAA
>CALXQF010000074.1 GCA_944390505.1 uncultured Clostridia bacterium
ATTCTTCTTTACTTACGTTTGCCATTTTATTCACCTTCTTATTTTCATTCTATACACAGTCATTAAATTTTATATAACATTTACTACAAATTGATTACCAACTGTGAACAATACAGTAATTATATCCATTTTTTTACTAAAATACAAGTATATCATGAAAAATTGTTAATGCTCATGCAATATCACGGTATTTTCTATAACTACAAAAGTAGCGGAAAATGTTAACACCTTTCCGCTACTTTTTGGAGAGACAATTATTCCAGTTCTTCCTGTTTTAATGTCTCCACTAATGCAGAGATAAATTCACTATTGGTTGCTTTCCCTTTAACACGTGAATAGGAAAATCCCAAGACTTGGTGAAGTATTTCCAAATTTCCTCTATCAAATGTTGCTTCAATTGAATGCCTTAGTGCACGTTCTGCACGAGAAGGTTTAGTTCCAAATTCTTTTGCAATTGTTGGATACAATTCTTTGGTTATGCCACAATGGAGTATTTTTTCATTTTCATAAACCAGTATAAGAGCTTTTTTCATATACTGATAGCCTAAAATGTTCATTGGCATACCAATTCCCTTTAAAAGGTTACCCACCCGCCATTCTATGGTAGTTTTGCTTTTCTCCGGTACATCAGGTGGATTTTCCTTTCTTACGGCTTGCTCCACATCGCTTAACAAGTTAATAAGGTCTTGCATATCATACCCGTTCTCTTTTAAAAGTTCCAGCATCTCAGTTGCCCGATTTTTCTGTGTCATTTTTCTCTCTCCAATACAAATTATTTCAGCTATTTGCTGATATCTTATATTATATCATTATTGTAAAAATATGTCAATTTGATAAATGGAGGGGGTAAACCCTAAAATTTAATTTCTATGGTTTTTCCTTACTTCATTCTTGACAAGTCTTTGCATATTATTGTAAAATAGATAATATATTTTTAAAAATTTCTTAATTGCGATGAATATGACGACCGGTTAAAAGTTACTAACAGAGAATAAAGGTGAATGCGCTGAGAGCCTTTTATAGAAGAACATAGCCGACTAACACATAGGAGCAATTTTGATTTTTTTAACTAAGTGGAAGTTTTCTCTAAAAACTTCAAGCTGGGTGGTACCGCGGATTTTTTCGTCCCTGCATTTTAGATAGTGCAAGGGATTTTTTGATATATAGGATTTCCCTTTATCTATCAACTTCTTTTTCCATTGATGAGAAAAAGAAAATTTTATGTAGAAAGAGGGAATTTTTTATGAGTGTTTATCGTACACATACCTGCAATGAAATTCGAATAGATGATGTAGGTAAAAAAGTAAAAATTGCTGGTTTTGTAGAAACCATTCGCGATTTTGGTGGTCTTGTATTTTTAGATATTCGTGACATGTATGGAGTGACACAAGTGGTTACTTCTGAAGATTCTGGAGAGGTCGACTTTGCTTCCCATATTCCTATTGAGTCCTCTGTTTGCGTAGAAGGAATTGTGAGAAAAAGAGATAAGGAAACAATTAATGAAAAATTAGATACCGGTCTTGTTGAAATTCGTATTGAAAAAATCACAATTTTAGGAAAAAGAACAAAAACATTACCTTTTGAAATTAATTCTAATCAAGAAGTACGTGAAGATTTAAGGTTACAATATCGTTACTTAGATTTGAGAAATACCAAGTTAAAAGACAATCTCGTTTTGCGTGCAAAATTATTACAATTTTTAAGAAAAGAAATGATAAAACAAGGCTTTTTAGAAGTACAAACTCCTATTTTAACAAGTTCTTCTCCAGAAGGAGCAAGAGATTATCTTGTTCCTAGTAGATTACATCCTGGAAAATTTTATGCTTTACCTCAAGCCCCTCAACAGTTCAAACAATTATTAATGGTTGCTGGTATTGATAAATATTTTCAAATTGCACCTTGTTTTAGAGATGAAGATGCAAGAGCAGATCGTTCACCAGGAGAGTTTTATCAATTAGATATGGAAATGTCTTATGCAACACAAGAGGATGTTTTTTCAGTGATGGAACCAGTGATGATGCATACTTTCACTCAATTTTCTGATAAGAAAGTGAAGGAGACTCCTTTTCCTCGTATCTCTTATCATGATGCTATTTTAAAATACGGAACTGACAAACCAGATTTAAGAAACCCACTTGTGGTTATTGATTTGACAGACTTTTTCCAAAAGTGTACTTTCAAACCTTTTATTGGTCAAACAGTAAGAGCCATCAAGGTAAGTGGTCATATGTCAAAAGGATTTCATGAAAAGCTATTAGAGTTTGCTGTTTCTATTGGAATGCCAGGGCTTGGCTATTTAGAAGTGCAAGAAGATTACTCTTTTAAAGGACCAATTGATAAATTTATTCCACAAGATTTAAAAACAGAATTACTAAAATTAGCAAATTTAGAAAAAGAGGACACTATTTTCTTTATTGCAGATTATGAGAAGCGAGCCGCGGATTTTGCAGGTCAAATTAGAACAGAATTAGGTAAAAGATTAGATTTAATAGATGAAAATATATTTGCTTTTTGCTGGATTGTAGATTTTCCTATGTATGAATTAGATGACCATGGAAAAATCACCTTTTGTCATAACCCTTTTTCTATGCCACAAGGTGGTTTAGAAGCATTACAAACAAAAGAAGCACTTTCTATTTTAGCTTATCAATATGATATTGTTTGTAACGGAGTAGAACTTTCTTCTGGTGCTGTAAGAAATCATGATATTGCAATTATGGAAAAAGCCTTCGAAATTGCAAATTATACGAAGCAAGATATAGAGCAAAAATTTTCTGCTTTATTTCAAGCATTTCAATATGGTGCTCCACCACATGCAGGAATTGCCCCTGGTATTGATAGAATGTTAATGTTATTAACAGGTGCAAACAGTATTCGTGAAGTAGTTGCTTTTCCTATGAATAGTAAGGCGCAGGATTTAATGATGGGAGCTCCTGGAAATGTTTCTAAAGAGCAGTTACGAGAGGTTCATATAAAATTAGATGGGACCGTTGGGGACAGACCCCTTTAGTCCCATTAAAGAATGGGACTAAAGGGGTCTGTCCCCAACGGTCCTATTTTCCATAATAACTGTCTAACAAAATTTGCTTTAATTCTTCTACTAATGGAAGTCTTGGGTTTGCAGTAGTACATTGGTCTTCAAATGCTCTATCTGCAAGCATATCTACTTTTTCTAAAAATTCTTGTTCATTAATTCCCGCTTCTTGAAATGATTTTGGTATGTTTAAATCTGCATTTAATTTTTTAATTTCTGTAATTAAAGAGTTTACCCCTTCTTCATTTCCATAAGCAGGAAAATTCATTCTTCTAGAAAGGTCAGCATATTTTTGATCTGCTATAAAGTATTCATATTTTGGGAATGATACAAATTTGGTTGGTTTTGTGCTATTGTACCTAATAACATATGGTAATAAAATAGCATTAATTCGACCATGTGGTAAATGGAATTCTGCCCCTATTTTATGTGCTAAAGAATGGTTAATTCCTAAAAAGGCATTAGTAAATGCCATTCCTGCAATCGTACTTGCATTATGCATTTTTTCTCTTGCTGTGGCGTTATCTCCATGATTGTAGGCTTCTCTTAAATTCTTAAATACCAACTCTACTGCTTTTTCTGCTAATCCATCTGTATAATCTGATGCCATATTAGATACATAAGCTTCAATGGCATGTGTTAATACATCCATACCTGTGTCTGCTGTAATGGATTTTGGGAGGCTCATAACTAGATCTGGGTCTACAATTGCTACATCTGGTGTTAATTCATAATCTGCTAAAGGATATTTTTTGTTATTTTTTTTATCCGTAATAACTGCAAAAGAAGTAACTTCTGAGCCTGTTCCTGATGTAGTTGGAATAGCTACTAATTGTGCTTTTGTTCCTAGCTTTGGAAATTTATAAGTTCTTTTACGAATATCCATAAATTTTAATTTCATGCCTTCTGGGTCTGCATCTGGATGTTCATAAAATAGCCACATTCCTTTTGCTGCATCTATTGGGCTTCCTCCACCTAAAGCAATAATTACATCAGGTTTGAATTCCTTCATCATCTCTACCCCTTTGTAGATGGTATCAAATGATGGATCTGATTCTACATCTGAAAAAATTTCAGAGTGTACATATTCGCTTCTTTTTCTTAGATAATATAGCACTTTGTCTACATAACCGAGTTGTATCATAGATGGGTCTGTTACAATAAAAGCTCTTGTAATATTAGGCATTTTTTCTAAATAACCAATAGAACCTGCTTCAAAATAAATTTTTTGAGGAATTTTAAACCATTGCATATTAACTCTCCTTTTTGCTACTCTTTTAATATTAATTAGGTTAACACTAGATACATTTGCTGTTGTTGAATTTCCACCAAATGTTCCACAACCAAGTGTTAATGATGGCATATTGGTATTATAAATATCTCCAATTGCTCCATGAGTAGAAGGAGAATTCACAATAATTCTTCCTACTTTTACTTTTTCTGAAAACTTTTGAATGGTATCTCTATCTTCTGAATGGATAACTGCTGAATGTCCAAGTCCACCAAATTCAATTAACTTTTCTGCTAAATCAATTCCTTCGTCTGCATTTTCTACAATGTAATATGCTAAAACTGGACTTAATTTTTCTTTCGAAAATGGATACTCAATTCCTACTCCATTTTCTTTTAGTACTAATACTTTAGTGTCTTCTGGTACTTCAATTCCAGCCATTTGTGCAATATGATAAGGACTTTGTCCAACAATATCAGAATTTAAGGCCTCCCCTTTTTCTGCATTAAACATGCTCTCTCTCAATTTTTTAGTTTGCTCTGCATCTAAAAAATAACATCCTGCTTCTTTCATTAATGTTTCAAATTCTTTATGAATTTTTCTATCTACGATGACAGATTGCTCAGAAGCACATATCATACCATTATCAAATGATTTGGAAAGTACTAAATCATTTACTGAGGTTTTCAATTTAGCTGTTTTATCAATATAGCATGGTACATTTCCTGGTCCTACACCTAATGCTGGTTTGCCACAAGAATAAGCAGATTTTACCATTCCGCTTCCACCAGTTGCTAAAATTAAGTTGACTCCCGGATGATTCATAAGCATAGTAGTTGCTGTAATAGATGGCTCCTCAATCCACAAAATACAGTCTTCTGGAGCTCCTGCTTTTACTGCTGCATCTTTTAAAATTTGAGCTGCAGCTACACTACATTTTTGTGCAGATGGATGGAATCCAAAAATAATGACATTTCTTGTTTTTGCTGCAATTAAAGATTTAAACATGGTAGTAGAGGTAGGATTGGTAACAGGTGTTACACCTGCAATAATTCCAATTGGTTCTGCTATTTCTTCATACCCTTCTTCCTCATTTTCAGAAATAATACCTACTGTTTTATCATATTTAATACTATGATATACATACTCTGTTGCAAACATATTCTTTGTAATTTTATCTTCATAAATACCACGACCAGTTTCTTCTACTGCCATTTTAGCTAATTCCATATGATGCTCTAGTCCTGCCATTGCCATTTGTTTAACAATGTTGTCTATTTGCTCTTGATTTAATTTTAAATATTCTTCTGATGCTTTTTTTCCTCTTTCTACTAGATTATTTATCATCTCTTGTATTCTATTTTTCTCTTCTTCGCTAATTTCTTTTGCCATAAAATCAATTCCTTTCTTTTTCTTAAAGTATCAAAAATCTGGAAATGATACCTATTGTTTCTGTTTTGTACCTGATTTGGTATCAAAGTTCTTTTGTTATTATTTCCTTTTTTTGTTATTATATACTATGGTTTTTTGGTTGTAAACTATTATTGGGAAATTAATCTTTCAATAATGAATCTAATTTTTTCCTTGATTTATTATTTGATAACTATGAGTAATTTAGTGCAAACGAGGAAGTCCTTACTGGGCTTCCTCATTTTTTATACATTAATTTATTTGACAATTATTATTCTTCAGGTTACTTTTCATCTTGTTTTATTTTTATTCCTCGTGTTGTTTTAACATCCATAATATTTTTCCATAGTCTTTCATATAATCATCCATTAAGCTAGATGTTGCATAATCACTTTCGTTATCTGCCTCTTCTTTAATTTTTCTAACACAGTTATATAATGTTTGATAATCTTTTTGAATATTTTTATAAATATCGCAAGATGTTATTTTTTCATTTTTTGCTTCTGCTATTTTGCTATTTGCTAAATAATCTTTCATACTGCCTAAAGGTTCTCCACCTAATATTAAAATGTGTTCCCCTATTTCATCAATTTGTTCATTTACTTGGTCATAATATTCTTCTAGCTTTGCATGAACAGTAAAAAAGTCCTTTCCTTTTACATTCCAATGATAATTTTGTAATTTTCTATAAAATACTGCTAAATCTGATAAAAAATGATTTAAGCTTTCTACTACTTGATTTGCCATTTTCATTTCCTCCTTTTTTTATTTCTATTCAAATTATTTCCATATTTCTTTTATTTATTCAAGTTTTTCGAATTGATTTTGTTTTTATATCAAATATATTTTTTTATCATATATGTTGTTAGTAACATTTTTTCAAATTGATATTTTTAAGATTCGTATATAAAAATCCTAAAAAATATTGATTAAATATATCAGTTAAATAAATTTATGACTTGTAAAATGCAAGAAAATGTGGTATTGTTAACATAATGGTAATAACCATGTTGAAACCGTTGTAAAATTATCGCTTAAGGAGGTATAAACTATGAGACGGTATGAAAAATTTGTGCTAGATCGGA
>CALXQF010000075.1 GCA_944390505.1 uncultured Clostridia bacterium
TGATTTTCTAATACTGTTACTGAATTTAATAAATTGGAAAACTTTTGCTCTGCTTCATCTAATTGCTTTCCCGCTTCATCCCATTCATCTGCTGTTGTATTCACATAAGCTGCTACAATATTAGAACTAATCATCATTATATTTGTTTCTTGGCTATCGGGCTGAAAACTCTGCAGGTATTGTGGTAATAGTTGATATAATTTTAAAAGCTCTTTCATTGATTTTATTTTATCTTCGTCTTTTATATATTGTGTAGCATTATTCAAAATTTGATTAAAATCCAATATTAATTGATTTTCTATATTTAAAGCATGTAAATCTAAACTAATTGTATTCCAAGTTTGATAAAGCTCTTCAATTTGTTGCTTAATATTCGTCCAATTGGTTTTATATTTTCCATCTTTTTGTAAAATATTGTTTTGGGTTTCCGAACTGCTGTTAGATTGATTACTATTATTATTTTGGCTGTTATTTCCATTACTGTTAGATGCATTATTTACATCAGTTGTATTGTTTTCTGATAGTTCTTTCACATTGCTTTCATTTTCTTCTAGATCTGTTGCCTGTGTACTTGATTGAAAAACAGCATTTCCTACTGTAAGGTCATTAAAATACCCCAATAAAGAAATGGTATAATTATTTAAATATTTGATTTCTTGCATTACTTTTTCCTCTAAAGTTGGTTCTTCTTGTTGTGTTTTAGCAAAAACAATAACAGAAAATAATCCTAAAATAACCAATATTGTAATAATAATTATAATAACAAAACTTTTTTTCATTTTTAGATTTTCCTCCACATAAACCATATTTCTATATATTCACTTTATTAGCTCAGTTGTATATTTTACTATCAACCACTTTTTCTACAATCTATTTTTCCCAAAAAATTACCTTTTATTCTCAAGTATAAATATTTTTATTTGAAAAATAATAAATAGAAATAGAATGAAAGGAAACTTTAAAATGAATGCCATAGTTAGATTATATAGCTTAAAAAAAGGCGAAATATCTCATTTTTTGGAACATTTTTATCAAGATACTTCCCCCATAAAAGATAAAAAATATTTTACCAATGATGATTTACTATGGCAAAAAGAATATTGTAACCCCATTGAAATTGCAGATATCATTGGTGCCTTAATTGAAAATCAAGAGGATTACAATATTAATATGTGGATTAGTTTAGATAAAGATTTATTTATTAATATTACTCCAAATAATGCAGATGAAGTAATTCGCTATTTATATGAACGCTATCCTTATTAAAAAGTAATTATCATTTTTTATGATAGAAATTCATCTTTTTCTAAAATAATGGTTACTGGTCCGTCATTTTGCAAACTAACTTGCATATCTGCCCCAAATTCACCAGTAGCTACTTTTTTGATATTTTGTTTTTTACATTGTTCTACAAAATATTGATAAAGCTCATTTGCCATGTCTGGAGTTGCTGCCCCTATAAAACTTGGTCTGTTTCCATGATTACAGTCTGCATATAAAGTAAATTGAGATACAATTAAAAGCTCTCCACCAATGTCTTGGATGGATAAATTCATTTTTTGGTTTTCATCTTCAAATACTCGTAGTTTTATTAATTTTTGTACCAAAAAATCAGCAATTTCTTTTGTATCTGTTGGTGCAACTCCTAGTAAAACCATAAATCCTTGTTTAATTTCGCCCACCGTTTTATTTTCAATTACTACATTTGCATTTTTTACTCTTTGTACTACTAATTTCATAAATCACTCACACTCTCTTTTTTGTTCATAGCCACAATTAGGGCAATAATGAAAATCTACATCTATTTCATAATGACAATGTTCACATTGCTTTAAATCTTTTAATTTTAAAAGCTCCATACGATACTCTTCTATTTCGTCAGCTAATATGGCAATCATAGAACAGTTCTGTTGTATGATTTCTTTTTTCATGCTAATATCTTCTTTTAGAACATATTGCTGATAAATTTCTTTTCCTATTTCTTCATAAAGTTCCTTCACCTTTGTTTTATTTTCTGTCATGCTCGCTTTTAATTTTATTTCACGTGCAATCTTTCCTGTTTTTTCTGCAGCATGATAATATGTTTGAATGGCTTTTTCTCCAATTTTATTCATTACATTTTCCAATTTTCATTTCTCCTTTCTAATATCTATAAAATATTCTATTCAAAACATCATATAGTCAAATTTAGCATATAGATATTATTAAAAATCTTATTTTTATTATGTAAGAAAAATTGAAAAATATGCAAATTTATTTTTTTAATTATTTTATTTAGGTTAATAAATTTATTCACATTTTTTTTCACGAGTCATTAATTTGGTAACCGCTTCCATTGGTTTTAGCCCATGATATAATACATCATATACGGTACTTACAATTGGCATCTCTATATTATATTTTTGTGCTAATTGATAAGCCACTTCTATATTATCAATACTTTCAATGGTCATGCCTACTTCTTGTTTGGTTTCTTCTATACTAAGACCTCTTCCAATACATCTTCCAGCTTTCCTGTTTCTGCTATGTTCACTTAAACAAGTAACAATTAAATCACCTAAACCAGATAATCCATAAAATGTATTATGTTCTCCCCCCATTGCTACACCTAGTCTAGAAAGTTCTGTTAACCCTCTTGTGATTAAAGCTGCAAAGGTATTATCACCTAAATTCAATTCTGCTGCAATACCAGCACAAAAAGCAATAATATTCTTAAGTGCTCCACCTAACTCTACTCCTTGCATATCTGAACTAGTATATACTCTCATATTTTCATTCATAAAAGCATCTTGTACTTGATATTGTACATCATAATAAGGAGAAGCAATCACAATAGCAGTAGGAGTTCCTAACGACACTTCTTCTGCATGGCTAGGTCCTGAAAAAGCACCGATTTTTACATTTGGTATCTCTTCTTTTGCCACATCACTTAAAGTAGATAATGTTTCTTGCTCAAACCCTTTTGAACATATAATAACTGGTTGATTTGTAATGTATTGTTTATATTTTTTTAACGTATCTCTAAAAAATTTAGAAGGCGTTACATGTAAAATCATGTCACTGTTCTTTACAGCTTCTTCTATATTGGTTGTACAAATAATATTTTTTGGCATTGTTGCCATCGGTAAAAACTTGCACTTTCTTTCTTCATTAATCAGTTTTGCTTCTTCTTCTGAAAAAGACCATAGTGTTACATTGTGCCCCATTTTAGAAGCATGAATGGCTAAAGCACACCCCCAGCTTCCACTTCCTATAATACAAATATTTTTCATTTTTCCTCCTACTTTTTAAAACTAAGTTTATTTTCAGTTC
Source organism: uncultured Clostridia bacterium (assembly GCA_944390505.1). Taxonomy (GTDB): domain Bacteria; phylum Bacillota; class Clostridia; order TANB77; family CAG-508; genus CAG-273. Next base: position 3,313 of record CALXQF010000075.1, read on the forward strand.
CACTAAAGATTCTTTTTATATTTGTTCTATGGTTAAATATAACTAACAATGCTATGATAATACTATAAACTAAATAACTCCAATTATTAGCTGGCACAATATAGTTTTCTCCTATAAACATTACTAATACGGGAAATAAAATTGCTGCTGCAATGGAACCTACTGATACCATTCTTGTTAAAGCCATTAAAATTAATGCAAATACTAAACAAATTAATCCAATTTGCCAGTTTGTCATTAACAATACACCTAATGCTGTTGCAATTCCTTTTCCTCCTTTAAATTTGAAAAATACAGGAAAAGTATGTCCTAAAATAACAAAGATACCTGCTAACTGAATTAAAAGTGCATTATCTAAACCAGAAAACCATTTTCCTACTAAAAAAGCAACTAGAATAGCAATAACTCCTTTTAAGATATCACAAATTAATGTAATGATTGCTGCTTTTTTTCCTACAGTTCTTAAAACATTTGTCGTTCCTGCATTTCCACTCCCCTTTTCTCTTACGTCAAATCCTGCCATTTTTTTACTAATAATAACTGAGAAACTAATGCTACCTAATAAGTATGCAATAATTGCAACAATAATGTATGCTGCCATAAAAATCACTCTCCTTTTATATTATTTATATTTTAGCTTTCTTTTTCTCCTTTTTCCCTTGCAATCATTCTAATTGGTGTACCTGTTAGTCCAAATTCTTTTCTAATTTGATTGACTAGATATCTTTCATAGGAAAAATGAAATAATTTTTTATCATTCACAAAAACAATAAATGTTGGTGGTTTTGTACTAGCCTGTGTCATATAAAATATTTTTAGCCTTTTTCCTTTGTCTGTTGGCGGTTGTACAATCGTTACTGCTTCACTTAATACATCATTTAAAACAGAGGTAGAAACTCTTAAAGCATTTTGACTTGCCACCATATTAATCATTTCAAATAATTGATTTACCCTTTGCCCTGTTTTAGCAGAAATAAATAAGATTGGTGCATATGATAAATAAGATAGTTTGTCATATACCTCTTTTTTATATTTTTCCATGGTATGATTGTCTTTTTCTATCATATCCCATTTATTTACTACAATAATAATCCCTTTACCTGCCTCATGGGCTTCTCCTGCTATTTTGGTATCTTGTGCTGTTACTCCTTCATTTGCATCAATCATTAAAATACACACATCTGCTCTTTCTACTGCTAATAAACTTCTCATTACACTATATTTTTCTAAATTGTCATCCACTTTACTTTTTCTGCGAATCCCTGCTGTATCAATAAAAACATACTTGCCAAATTCATTTTCAAACTCTGAATCTATTGCATCTCTTGTAGTACCTGCCACATCACTAACAATCACTCTATTTTCACCTAAAATCTGGTTCACCAATGAAGATTTGCCTACATTTGGTTTTCCTATTACTGCCACTTTAATAATTGTGTCATCTTCCTCTTCTTCTGACTGTTTTGGTAATTGTTCATAAATAGCATCTAATACATCACCAATACCTTTTGCATTCACAGCAGAAACTGCATAAGGGTCTCCTAAACCTAAATTATAAAATTCATACAGTTCTTCTGGCGTTTTACCAAAAGTATCTGATTTATTACAAACTAGAATAATTGGCTTTTTTGACTTTCGTAACATTACAGCAATATCTTCATCAGTTGCTGTTACTCCTTGCTTAATATCTGTTAAAAAAACAATCACATCAGCAATTTCAATTGCAATGTCTGCTTGCCTACGCATTTGAGATAAAATCACATCTTCTGACTCTGGTTCTATTCCTCCAGTATCAATTAAAGTAAAATTTCGTCCTCTCCAATTGGCTTCTGCATAGACTCTATCTCTTGTCACTCCTGGTGTATCTTCAACAATAGAAATTCTCTTTCCTACAATATAATTAAAAAAAGTAGATTTTCCTACATTAGGTCTTCCTATAATTGCCACAATTGGCTTTGCCATTTTTTCACCTTCTTCTTAGTATGTCAATTTTCCTTCTAACATATCATCATTTTCAATCCAATCTTTCACATCTATCACTAAATATTCATTGTCATTTTTTCCTCGTACTATTACTTTTTGTATTCCACAATTAATAATCATTTTTCTACACATTTGACATGAATTTGCCCCTGGATCATATTCTCCTGTTTCGGGTCTATAAAGTACTAAATATAAAGTAGCTCCTATCATATCTTTTCTACTTGCACTAAGCATTGCATTTTGTTCTGCATGAACCGAACGACAAGCGTCGTATCCTCCATGCCTTATTTCAGGAAAATGTTGCTTTTTAGTACAATAGCCTAAGTCTATGCAATTTTTTCTTCCTCTAGGTGCTCCATTATATCCCGTTGCTATAATCTCATCATTATTAACTATTACACAACCTGCTTTTTTTCTTAAGCAAGTACTTCTTTCTGCTACAGATTTTGCTATATTCAAATAATAGTTTGTTTTATCTATTCTTTTTTCCATTTTAAGTCCCATTCCATCCTTGTTTTTGCTTCATTATTGATATACTCATCTATTTTTTACGTTCTTATTTTATCATAACCAAAAAAGCATGTCTATATTTTATTTAATAAAAACATGCCTTTGCTTAAAAAAACAAAAAAACATAGTTTTATCACTATGTTATTTGTTAATTTTTAATTTTCAGATTTTGCAATTACTTCTTTTCCATCATAATATCCGCAATTTGGACATACTCTGTGTTGCATTATTTTTTCATGACAATGTGGACAATCTACTAAATTTTGTGCTTCGATTTTCCATGTTGATCTTTTTAAATGTGTTCTTGCTTTTGACCATCTTCTTTTTGGTTGTGCCATTATAACTCCCTCCCTTAACTGTCTATATCTTAAACATCTATCTAATATTTGTTTACAAAAATTAATACTATAAAATTATACTAATTTTTTAGTCCTTTGTCAATAGTTTTTTAGCCACAATTGCAAATCTTCCATCTTCTACATGATAATCACAAGTAGAAAGTGTAATTAATTGTTCTCCATAAGATGCTGTTGCATCTATTTCATATAATGATAATTCTTTCACGTTCTGAATATACTGATTGAATTCTTGTTCATTAGCAGCATCTTTGAAAAAATAGTATTTGAAAACATCTTGACTTTTTAGATATACTTGTGATTGAAAAACAGCAATAATTTCATATTCTGAAACCTCATCTAAAGTCGCAAATTGAAATGTAGGATGTTCCTCATAAAAATCTTTTTCTTTATATTTTGTTAGACTTTCAAACATTTGACCCCCATTACTTCTGTGTCCATAAATTAAGAAGTT
>CALXQF010000076.1 GCA_944390505.1 uncultured Clostridia bacterium
TCAATTAGTATAAATAAAACAAAATCATATATTGGATAGAATGAATCAAAATAAAATTTTTTTATAAAATATGTATAAAAAACAAAAATTAGTACAATATAATAGTACCTCACAAAATACATTTATACCCCTAAAAAAGTTCCTATCTCAATTTTGAGAAGGAACTTTTTCTTGTCACTCAAAGAATGCTATATACGTGGCACCGACTTGATTATGAAATACACATCATTGTGCTAAAGCAATTATTCAAATAAAACAACAAAAGATATCAATAGAAAAAATCATAAATTAAAATAAAACATAGGAATGAATTGTAAAGCAAGAAATGTATAAAAAGCGGCTAAAATTCCTTGTAATAATTTGCCAATAAAATATTGGCTAATACGTAAACCAGATTTGCTAACAATGCTCCATACTTGTAACAAAACAGAAAAACCACCAAACCCCAATAAAAAAGCACATAGAATAATATTAGTAGAAATTTCTTTCATAGGAATAGCAGCAACTAAATTTACACCATTGGTCAATTCTACAATTCCTGATAAAATAGCCTTGCTAAATTCTATTGGAATTCCTAGTAAAGAAAGTAATGGATTGAAAATAGAGGCAATGCTACTTAATAAATGGCTTTGATTTAATATAGAAATAATCACAGAAAAAATAACAACAAATCCACCAATCATCAGAACTGTAGAAATACTATTGGTAATACTTTTTCCTAAAATTTCACCTAAAGAGGAAAGGCAAATATTAGAATTTTCTTTATTGCCAGAATCAATTTTTTTATTTAACTGACGACAATAGTTTTTGGAAAAATTTTTTTTGGCTTTAAATAAACTAACAATATTTAAAATGATACCAACACTAATACAAGCAAGAACATGGGTAACAAAAAGTAGAATTCCTACACTTGTATTACCAAATAGACTAATTCCTACAGTGCCAATAATAAATAAAGGGCCAGAGTTATTAGTAAAAGCAAGCATTCTTTCTGCTTCTTCTTTTGTACAAAGTTCTTGCTCTTTTAAATGAGCAACAATTTTTGCTCCAACAGGGTATCCACTAATTAACCCCATTAAAAAAGCAAAAACTCCTTCTCCGGGAATTCCCAATAATGGCTTTACAATAGGAGTTAACCATTTGCCAAAAAAGGCAATAATATTGGTATAACTTAATAATTCCGTTGCTACAAAAAAAGGAAACAAAGAAGGCACAACAGCAGTAGCCCATAAAATGAGCCCATTTTTAGCAGCTGCTAAATTGCTATTAGAAAAAGCAACTAAGAAAACGCAAAAGAGTGCAAAAATAATGGTTAGTAAATTTTTTTTCAAAGAATAAACATAGATTTTTACTTTACTTTTCTTCGGAATAGAAGAAGAGATAGCCACAGTTTTATCCATTTTCAATTTCATTCCTTTCTTGCTTTGCTCACGAGGCACACACAGTTATGAAAGTATTTTTTTCAAATTATAAAATCCTTACAATAAAATTAAAAGTGTAGTGCAATCAATTGTGGAAAAGCTTGTAATTATACTTATGCAATAGAAGAAAATTTATCACTAAAAAGACAAGAAAGATTGCTTTTTCATTTCAAAGCATTTTATTATTGTAACTGTTATATATGTATTTTTATTTACGTCCCCCAACTGCATAAGAAAGTGTAATTGAAATTTTATAATAAAAATTTCAAACACTTTCTAACTTGTCGGTCCCCACCTTAAGACTCCAATAAAAATACATATATAACAGTTACTTAAAATTAATTATTGGATGTGAATTGTAAAAAATAAATCAATTTTATGTTTCAAATGATATATTTTGTGTTATACTAACAAGGAAATAAAAATAACAAGACTTTACAGAAAAGTAAAAAGAATAAGTTAAAAAGTACACTTAAAAATAATCAAAATGAAGAGTACAAAAAGGTTATAGGGAAAATCAGCAAAAACTAAATTAAAAAGATAAGGTGGTTTCGAAAAATGGCAAAAGAAGAAATAGAAGAAAACATTGATATACAAAAGGTATATGGAGAAGTTTGTAGAAGTAGTGTAGAAGAATTTTTGCAAAAAAATAAAGTTTCAGAAAAAGGGCTAACAACAGAGGAAGTGCAAAAAAGGCAAGCTCAATATGGAAAAAATGAAATGAAACAAGCAAAACCAAAAAAATGGTATCATTATTTGTGGCAGAGTTTTGCCAATCCATTTAATTTAATATTGGTAGGAATTACTGCTGTTTTATTTTATACAGATGTGATTTTAGCAGAACCACCAAGTTATGCCAATATCATTGTAGTAGTAGCGTTAATTCTAATTAGTACTTTTTTAGAGTTTTTTGAAGTATTTAAGTCAAATAAAGCAGCAGAAAAATTAAAAAAGTTAGTAGCAGTAAAAGGGACTGTTATCAGAAATGGAAAACCAGAAAACATATTTTTAGACCAAATTACAATAGGAGATTTAGTAGAATTAAATGCAGGAGACTTAATACCAGCAGATTTAAGAATTATAGAACAAAAAGATTTATATGTAGTACAATCTTCTTTAACTGGCGAGTCAGATGCAGTGAGAAAACTAGAAACGACAGAAACTAAAAGTATTAATGCAATAGAGGATGTCACCGATTTAGACACGATTTGTTTTATGGGAACCAATGTTATGAGTGGAACAGCAAAAGGTGTTGTTTTTAGAATAGGAGATGATACTTATTTTGGCAAAGTAGCAGAAAGTATTGAACAAGGCAAACCAAAAACAAATTTTCAACAAGGAATTGAAAGTATCAGTAAATTATTAGCTAGATTTATGATTGTTTTAATTCCAATCGCCTTTTTTATTAATGTATTTAAACATGGCTCACTAACCGCATTTACTTTTGCAGTAGCAATTGCAATTGGAATTACTCCACTTTTATTACCGGTTATTTTATCTTCTAGTTTAGCAAAAGGTGCAGTGAATATGTCCAAAAAGAAAACCATTGTCAAACGATTAGATAGTATTCAATCTTTCGGAGCAATGAATATTTTATGCACAGATAAAACAGGAACTTTAACAGAAGACAAAATTGTACTAGAAAAATATTTGAATATAGATGGAGAAGAAGACCAAGAGGTATTAAAAACAACATTTCTTAATTCCTATTTTCAAACTGGATTAGAAGGAAATATTGACCAAGCAGTGATGAAAAGAGTGAAAGAATATGGATTAGGGGACATTGAAAAACAATATAAAAAAATAGATGAAATTCCATTTGATTTTTCTAGAAGAAGACTATCAGTTATTTTACAAAACAAACAAAAAGAGGTACAAATGATTACCAAAGGAGCTGTAGAAGAAATTTTAGCAATTTGTACCCAGGTAGAGGAAAATGGAAAAGTTATGTCAATTACAAGTGACATTAAACAAAAAATCAAAAAGATGACGAAAGAATTGAATGAAGATGGATTAAGAGTAATTGCAGTATGTATCAAAAATATTGTAGAAGAAACGCAAGGTTTTAGCAGAGATGATGAGTCAAAAATGACCTTAGTTGGTTTTGTTGGATTTTTGGATCCACCAAAGAAAAGTGCAAAAGATGAAATTGAAAGATTGAACCGTGACGGAATTCGTGTAATGGTTTTAACAGGTGATAATGAATATGTCACAAAAGCTATTTGCAAAAAAGTTAATATTAATACAGATAAAATAGTTTTAGGTAGTAAAATAGATAAATTATCAGACACTGCATTAAAAAGATTATTAAAGAAAACCAATGTATTTGCTAAACTTTCACCTATTCAAAAAGCAAGAATTGTACGTGTATTAAAAGAACAGGGGAATGTTGTTGGATACATGGGGGATGGCATTAATGACGCACCTTCATTAAACAATGCAGAGGTAGGAATTTCAGTAGATACAGCAGTAGATGTAACAAAAGAAACAGCAGATATTATTTTACTGAAGAAAAATTTAAATGTATTAACAGATGGAGTCATAGAAGGAAGAAAAACATTTGGTAACTTATCCAAATACATTAAAATGGCAGTTAGCTTTAATTTTGGAGAGGTATTATCAATTTTAATTGCAAGTATTTTCTTGCCATTTTTCCCAATTACACCAATCCAAATACTAGTACAAAGTTTATTATATGATATAGGTCAGTTATCTCTTCCTTATGATAATGTCGACAAAGAATATTTAGAACATCCGAAAAAATGGAACATGAAAAGTATTAAAAGATTTATGTTATGGATGGGTCCAACCAGTTCTATTTTTGACTTAATGATATTTGCTTTATTGTGGTTTGGCTTTGGTATCAGAGAAGCAGCAATATTCCAATCTATCTGGTTTTCTTATGGAGTAGTTTCTAATTTAGTAGGCCTTCATATTATTAGAACTGCCAAAGCACCATTTATAGAGAGCCATGCCTCAAAAGCAGTATATGCAACTTCTATTTTATTAAGCATGATAGCAATTATTATTCCTTTTACAGGCTTTGGAGCTTTTATAGGTTTGGTTCCTATTCCAACTCAATATATTATTCCAATTATTTTAGGAGTTCCTATTTTATATTGCTTTATTGCAACAATTGTGAAGAAAGAGTATATTAAGAAATATAAAGAGTGGCTATAAAATAGGACAATTGGGGACAGACATATTTGGTCCATATGTTATAATAAAATAAGGATAGTTGTAAAATATTTACAAATGCGGTATAATAATATTATTACTTTTATTGGAGGTAGTTTCTATGAAAGAATATCAGGAACAGCGGTGTATCAGAATAGCACGTTATGTTATTCGAACAGGTGCAACTGTTAGAGTGGCAGCCAAAAAAATCGGAGTGAGTAAATCTACGGTATACAAGGACTTAACCCAAAATTTACAACACATAGATCAATCTTTATTTTTAAAAGTAGCAAAAGTTCTACAGAAAAACAAAGCCGAGAGGCATATAAGAGGAGGAATTGCCACACGACAAAAATATCTTTTCAAATAAAAACTACAAAAAGGACGCCAAATTTGGTGTCCTTTTTATTTACACTATTTCCCCAATATGGTATAATAGCAAACAGGTAAAAATAGAGAAAAAGAGGTAATGAAATGGAAAGAAGAATGAAAGTCTTTAAAGGTCATCAAGCCGGAAATATACAAAACTTTAAAGAATTATTAAATAGAGCAGCTGAAAAATATGCAGATGAGGTTGCTTTTGAATATAAAAAGGATGCAACAAGTAAAACTCCAGAATATGTCAAACATACTTTTAGAGAATATAAAGAAGAAGCGGAGAATTTAGGAACTGCACTTTTAAATATGGGACTAGAAAATAAAAGGATTGCAGTAGTAGGACCAAACCGTTATGAATGGTGTACTACCTATATTTCTGTATTAGCAGGCAATATGGTAATTGTTCCATTAGATAAAGCACTTCCAGAAGAAGAAATGAAATCTTTGCTATTAAGAAGTGAAGCAGAAGCAATTATATTTGACCAAAAATATTTGCCAATGCTAGAAAAACTAAAAAAAGAAAATACCTCTAATTTAAAATATTATATTTGCATGGATCCAGTAGAAAATGAAGGGTTTTTGTATTATGGAAATTTAATTAAAGATGGAAAATTAGCAAGAGAAAATGGTGATAATAAATATGACAATGTTACCATTGATAAAGATAAAATGTCAGTGATGTTATTTACATCTGGAACAACTGCAATTTCTAAAGCAGTTATGCTTTCTCAATATAATATTTGCTCTAATATTAATGATATGCCACATTTTGTTATGATGTATCCAACTGATGTATTACTTTCCTTTTTACCAATTCACCATACTTTTGAATGTACTATCACATTTCTATACGGATGCCTTTATTGTGGAGCAACCATTGCGTTTTGTGATGGACTAAAATATGTAACAGCTAATTTAAAAGAATATGGGGTTACTGTTTTTGTAGCAGTTCCATTAATGTTAGAAACCATGTATAAAAAAATTAGAAAAGAAATTGAAAAACAAGGAAAGACCAAACTCATTGATACAGTTAGTCCTGTTGCTAATTCTTTAGCCAAAATACATATTGATTTAAGAAGAAAAATTTTTAAACAAATATTAGATAATCTCGGAGGAAAATTAAGATTAGTACTTTATGGCGGTGCACCAATGGAAAAAAGTACAGTAAAAGGTTTAGCAAGTTTTGGAATTGACATGGTACAAGGTTATGGATTAACAGAAACTTCACCAGTTATCACAGCAGAAACGGATCATTACAAAAGACCTGGCTCTTGTGGATTAGTAATGAGAAGTGATGAAATGAAAATTGATAACCCTGATGAAGATGGAATTGGAGAGATTGTAGTAAAAGGTCCAAATGTAATGCTTGGCTATTATGAAAATGAAGAAGCTACTAATGAAGTATTAAAAGATGGATGGTTTTATACAGGTGATGTAGGTTATTTTGATAAAGATGGCTTTTTATATATTACAGGAAGAAAAAAAGATGTCATTGTATTAAAAAATGGAAAAAATGTATTTCCATTAGAAATAGAATTTTTAATTAGTAAACTTCCTTATGTACAAGAAGTAATGGTATATGGCAAACCAATTAAGAATAATGATTTTTTAGTATCTGCTAAAATT